>JAFGQB010000199.1 GCA_016935915.1 Spirochaetota bacterium | reverse complement strand
GAAAAATAAAGTCTCAAAGTATAATTCTGACAAAGGAACAAGCAAATTTAACTGCTTTTCAATATTTGTGATAATGACTGCATGTCAGTTTCTGAAAAAAGACAGGTTAAGAGAAATCCAGGATACATTTGAAGCTAATTCAAATTGCATGTATCATCCATGATTAAAATCAGTAAAAAGGTCTTCAATATCTGATGCATTGAAATCAAGAAATCATAAAGTTTTTGAAGAACATTTTTATACACTTCTTGATGAATTAAAATCCAGATATAGAATGAAATACAGGAAACAGATAAAAACAAGGCATTTTTTGTCACAAGTCTTAAGAAAAATGCCAGATTCAGGGTGTTAAAGAAAAAAATGGGGCTGTCCCATAAGTTATTATGAAACCACTTAAAGATCACTAAAGGACACAGAGAATCTCTTATCTGCAACGTTTCTTCCAGTTTTGATATTTTTTTATCTGCAGTACTATTTATTTTACCTTTTTTTTGCGTGAAAATATTTACCGCATTTTCAAATAATTCTTTTTTCCATCTTGAAATAAGATTCGGATGAATACTATATTTTTCGGATAATTCCGATATTGAAACCTTATTATCCAAATGTTCCCTTAAAATCTCAACTTTTTTTTCTGAACTTAATTTTTTTCTTTTCATCATTAACCTCTTGACAGAATATAATTTTTCCCATCTTAATTCAAGTGTTTAAAATTCCATTTCCATCAGAGGCAAAACATAATTATCAGTAAAGAATGGCTGTTATTAAATTAGTGCACATTGAGAATATGAAATCAGTAAACATGGTTATACGAAATGAAATATGTGAATGTTTTTGTTTTCATTGTTTTTTACAAATCTAGAAAGTCATTATTGCAGAAATTAAATTATTAAAAAAGGAGAATTAAGTCTATGAAAGGATGATTCAGGTCTTTGTTTTAAAAACAATTTTATTTTAATATGAATCTTAATTAACTTTATTAATTATTAATTTTTTAAAATTTTTATATATTTTATATTTAAGGAGTTTTATATGGTTAATTTACTTTTAGTTATTGGTGTGATTTTAGCGATCTTGTGGCTTTTGGGTCTTATTACATCCTATACGTATGGCGGAGCTGTTCATATTTTACTTATCATTGCAGTTATTGCGATAGTTATATGGGCCTTCAAAAGAAAGAAGTAAAACTATTCAATGGAACTTAGTATTATTTAAAGAATGAATAAAAATAAAATTTTAATTTAAAAATGAAAAAGGTTATCATTAAGAGTTCTTTAGCATTAAAATACAGGATTCTAATAAGGAGCAGATGACAGCATTTATTGTTTTACCCTGCCAAAAAGAGGACATAATTCCTGTTGGTACTAAATTCAATAATAAAGGAATTAAGACAGGGAAATTAATTATTCAATAAAAACCAGTATTGCTTCCGGAAGATAAAATTAATATAGGTAGTGTCAAAAGTTTTATGAAATCAAGTTCAGAATTTTTCAGGCCGTTAAGCTTATTGCAGCTTGCTTTAGGATTATTTTTCGGTCTTACAGGATTAATGTATCTTTTAAGCTATAGATCTTCTGGAGCACACTTCAGAGGTGTATTCGGCAGCAATAATCTTTTTAACTTATTAACTGTTTTAATTGAATTAGCGGTAGGTATTATTTTTTTAATCGGATTATTTGCACAAATACCTTCAAGGTTTATGTTTATTACCGGTATTATCATTTTAATTATTTGGGTTATTTATATTGTAATAAGTTATTTTATTAATAGTTTTTTAGAACCCGGATTTTTATCATGGCTGCAGAAATTATCTTTAGAATTGATTGTTCTCGGCTGCATCTGGGCAGTCACCTCTCAATATATTAGTCAATAATAATTTTTTAAAAAAAATTTTAAATTTAAGGAATTTTATGTGATTAATTTGCTTTTAATTATCGGTGTGATTTTAGTGGTTTTATGGCTGTTTGGTCTTATTACATCTTATACATTGGGCGGAGGCATTCATGTTTTACTTGTTATTGCAGTTATAGTAATTATTATTTGGTTCATAACGCGTAACAGGTAAAAACATCAGTGTTTTTTAATGAATGAATTAAAATAAGTTTTTAACTTAAAAAAGAAGGAATAAATTATGGATGGGGAAAAAAACAATTATATTCAATACAAGATGTTATTGGAAGATGCAAGTGACCTAATAATAATAATTAAGGATAATAATATAGTATTTGTAAATCAAAAACCTCTCGCAGATTTGGGTTATTCGATAAGTGATATAACTGATAAAAATATTTTTAGTTTTATTCATGTGGATGACATAGAAAAAGTTTTTGAGTTTCAGATTAAAAAAGCTAAAAATAATGGAGTGCCTGATGATTTAATCTTTCGTATAGTAAGCAAAAACGGACGACTCGTTTTTGTAAAAATTTTTTCAATTACAACTTTGTGGAAAGGCAAACCTGCAAGACTTATCTGTATTAAAAATATAACTGATATAAAATTGAACGAGCTGGCAGTAAAAAGATCAGAAGAATTATTATCCGCCATAATTAACAATCTTCCTGACCCGACGTTTGTTATCGATGTTAACGGAAAGATTTATTTATGGAATATAGCTTTGGAAAAAGCTTCCAATGTAAAATCGCAGGATATTATCGGAAAAAGTGAATATGAAAATGCCATCCCTTTTTACGGTTATAAAGGACCCCTGCTTATTGATCTTATGCTGAAGTCGGATGTTGAAATTAAAAAAGAATATGACTTTTTTCAAAGAACCGAAGATGTTCTTATTGCCGGCAGGTTTCTTGCTTCAACTGAAGGAAAAAACATTCAAATCTGGGTGACGTCTTCAATTCTATATGACATACAGGGGAATGTTATCGGCGCAGTTGAATCATTCAGGGATATGACGGAAATACAGGATGCTGAAGAAAAGATCAAGTCTTCAATCAAGGAAAAAGAAATTTTATTAAGGGAAATACATCACAGGGTTAAAAACAACTTACAGATTATTAATAGCATGTTAAGCGTTCAACTGCAATTTGTCAAGGACCCTGAATCTGCCGATTTGTTTAAAGATTGCGTAAGCCGTATAAAGACTATGGCATTAATTCACAATGACTTATACAGCTACAAGATATATTCCGATATAAACTTTGGGGAATTTATCCCAAAATTAATTAATAACCTGTGTTCAATATACAAGCGGCATGATATATCAATAAAAATCGAAGCAGAAGAGATTCATTTTGGCATAGATAATGCGATACCCTGCGGTCTTATTCTCAATGAGCTTATATCAAACAGTCTCAAACATGCTTTCACAGCAGGAGATAAAGGGTCAATCATTGTAAAATTATTTTTTGATAAAAACACAAGACTTTGTAATTTAATTGTTCATGATGACGGAAAAGGGCTGCCGCCCGGATTTGACATTAGTAAAAATATGACGTCATTTGGTCTTTTAATGGTGAATTTATTAACTTCACAGTTACAAGGAACTGTCCGGATAAATTCGTTTGATGGAACTGAATTTATAATTACGTTCCCGATAAAAATTAAAAAAAAATAATCCTGATATAAAAAGATTTATCAAAAAAGATTTTATTTGTATCATGGTTTAATATAATAATAAATGCCATGTTGCAAGTATAATAGTTTTTGAATATATGAGTATTTCCTTATTTTACAGACGGTATTCTCTCTACACAACCTGTAGACCACCAGTTGAGATGTCTATGCGTTCATCTGCACAATCAACCGTAGTACAATAATCTATCCAGATATTCTGTAAAAAGATTGATATGCCGTTATCGCTTGACGGATTTTCAATTGTAAGATTGCGAACAATTACATTACTTGCAGAATCAACAATTGAAATACCCGCTGCTAAACAATCTCCAGAGGAAACTCCGATAATTGTTTTATTAGATCTTATACTTGGATTATGAGTGCCTATAACTCCGGCTGCTTCGATGATCATCGGTACTTCCATGTTGCATGCTTCATCGAAATCAGCTGAAGTTGTAACTCTCACGGTCTTACCGTGTCACCTTCTGTAACATTGCACGCAAAATCGATTGCAGTATCTCCGGTTGCTCGAATTAAATCAGATGAATCAAGTTCTTTAATTGAAACTTATTGCCTGTTTTACTGATTCATTTGATTATAGTTAAACTAATGAATCAATAATAATTAGGATAATTAAACTTTTTTTTCATAATAAACTCACCTTTTAAAATATTTTTTAATTGAATATGAAAATATAATCCTATAGCTTTTTTTGTCAAATGAATAAAAAATGATATGCATCGTAAGAAAAAAAGTGAAAATATATAAATACAACAGCAAGTAATAATTTTATTATTTTCTGGAAAATAATGCATAGAACATTATGATTACCGAGTAAACTTCAAGCCTTCCAAAAAGCATAGAGAAAGTCAATACAATTTTACTTAAGGGATCAAAAAAAGCATAATTTTCTATAGCGCCGACT
>JAFGQB010000198.1 GCA_016935915.1 Spirochaetota bacterium | reverse complement strand
CCATCATAATTGTTGTATGCAACAATATGACCCACATTTAAATTGCTCAACAATTTTTTCGGAAACCCCGCAGACACAAGCTGATAAGGAAAATTTTTATAAAATTCCGATAAGGTTAATCTTAAATTCGTAATTAGAGGCTTGGAATCATATCCTCCAAGTGTTCTTCCATTAACCATCCATGACATTCCATCTGATGATGTGGAATCGGTTGCCCATCTCGAATCATTTTCATCAGCAAGGTTTTTTAGTTCATTGATCTGACTATATAAAGGATCCTTACTTGGAAGAGTGAAATGAGGTCTTTGAACTTTTTCAAAATCATTTCTTTCAAAAGGTCTGGGCATTATAAGATTTTTATAAAAACCAAGATAGCCGATATAAAATGCTTCAAGAAAGATTGCAACAAACAAGGTATATTTTATCAGATTGAAATTCTGTTTTCTTTTTAAATAAACAAAGATCAGAAGTGAAGAGGAAACAACAAAATAAAGCATAGGATTTGTTAAAAACCAGAACCATTCATTGTACCTTGATAAAAATTTGTAAGCGGATGCATTATATGCCGGTACAGGTGCGATCATATAAACTATGATAAAAAGAACAATAAAACCTACATAATAGAATACAAATGTTTTTTTTAATTTGTTTAATATTTCCTTCTTATATTCAATAAAAAAATGCAAACCGAAAATTACCAGTGTTATTGCAGCCAGATGATGCGCAAAATGGTAATAAAAAGGATACGGTACTAAAAAAAACCATGGCAATATCTTGCATAATACATAATACAGTGGCGTATATTTAGCCATCATTACCAAAAGCATTAACGTATTAATGACGATCATAATGATAAGCCAGATCCTTAGTCTTTTATCTAATTTAATATTCCAGTCCTTATAAAAAATTATTACGGCAAAGGATATGATAAATGCAAAAGAGGTGAACATTCCGCCTGTAAGATTCCTGTCTGCAGAATATACCAAAAGTCCATCACCCCATGCATGTATATTGTCAATCGAACCATTAAAATTAGGTATGAACATATTGATTACATGAGTCGGCGGCATACTGTTGGGAATAAAATTGACAATATTCTCATAGGTAAGTGTAAACTGTTCTGTAGAGAATCTTGCAGCCTCAAGAATATGCGCCCATCCAAATGCAGAAAGAAAAAAACCGGTAATATATATAAATCCGGTCAAAATAATTGCATAAATATTTTTCCTGCTTTGTATAAAATACCATACGGATAATATGATAAAAATTATCATAAGCGTAAAGTAAATTCTCATCGGATAATTGACTGTATATGCACAATTGAATAAAGCAATCGAAAATACTCCTGCAACCCACCATTGCCATTTTTTTGTTTCCAGAAACTGCGCGCTTGTTAAAATCATCCATGGAATAAGAGCAAATATATTTAAATTTATTGTTGAATATGTCGCAAGCGCCATCGATGGATTAACCGCCCATAAAAAGCCGAAGAGAATCGAAATAATAAAGCTGAATTTAAAATAAATCCTGCCCAATAGATAAGCCCCGAGACCTGCAATGATCACAATTAATACTGTAGGCAAGATATATATAACATAAAAAGCCTGGTCATAGTTATTCAGATCAACCATAAAATAAAACGGATAGAGAAATATATTGTAAATGGGATTTTCCAGCATTATGTAAAAGGGCTTGCCTCCGCAAAACTCATGATAATCCCATAACGGTATTTCTCCCTGCTGAAAAGCTCTGGCAACAGCCATTTTTTTTGGAAATGACTGAAATGCAACATCATCTGCACATATGCCTTCAAAAAGAAATATAAGCGGGCTTAAAAAAATTAAAATCAATCCAATCAAAATCAATGGGGCAATTATCTCATGTTTTAAGTTGAATTCCTTTTTTTCAGACAGTTCTTCTACTATAATATCTTTATTAATAATTGTCTTTTTTCTATCCCTGTTCCTTTTTTTTGACATAGATTAAAACTCCTATGCATTTTTCCTGAATTTCCATAAATATAAAAAAGTCTTAATATATCCCATGTTTTTCCATTCTTTAAACCAGAGAAATATACCAAGGTAATTAAACAACATTTTAAAAGGCCAAAGAAGTCTTAATATCCAGAAATGTTTTTTTAAAAACCTGTAAAGCTTTGGCATCTTGACAAGAAAATAATAAAAATGACAAACAAGTGCAATATCCTTTTTTTCAGGGATATCGAGTGAATAATATTTAAAATATGAATGAGGAAGATCCTTAAAGCTGTAAGAAGAATTTATATAACCTTTTTCTACCGACATATCATAAATAACTGTCCCGGGATACGGCTGGAAAAAACCTTTAAAAGGATGATCGGTTTTCATTGCATGCATAAGTTCAACTGTTTTAAATGCATCATCCAGAGTCTGATCCGGGTAAACAAACATACTTGAAGCATAAACCCTGAGCCCATGCTTTTTGGCTGTTTCTGACATTTCTATATATTGTGCATTTGAAACCGGTTTTTTAAAAATTTTTTTACGATGCTCTTCATTTCCAGTTTCTGTCCCTACCTGTATGGTTATGCATCCTGCATCAGCCAGACATTTTACAACCTCATTATCTATAAAAACAGGAAAAACATTCATAAGAAACGGCATTCCGATCTCTTTTTTATAAAGAACTGAAAATTCCTTGACAAAAGTCTTGTTTGCAAGAAAAAGATCATCTGCAAAATAAACGGTTTTTGTTTCAGGGAATTTCGGTAAAAGGTCTTTTATTTGATTGATCAGTGCTTGAGGAGATTTTTGTCTGTGTACCTTTGTCATCCTTCTGTACAATTTATTTATAACACCATTGATGCAAAATGTGCAATTGTAATAACAGCCTCTGCTTGAAAATAGCTGCAGCAATTCTTCATGTGTAAAAATCGGATATTTTTTAATATAAATGTCTCTGTCCTCCGGAATTTCATCCATATCCTGAATGGGCGGTTGAGGAGGATTGGCAATAATCTTACCATTTACCTTAAAACTTATACCTTTGATATCTGTATAATCCTGTTTATTTTGCATCCTGTTTAACAATTCTACAACAGGTATTTCTCCTTCACCTATGCAAACCATATCAATCTGCGGATAATCCAGGACCGTTTCCCTGCACAGATATGTATGAGCTCCACCTACAATGATCGGTATATCAGGATAAGTTTTTTTTACTTCTTTGCTTAAGTCCAGAAACCATTCTTCATCATTCGACATTATCGAAAAACCGATTATATCAGGATTAATATCTTTGATTTTATCCACAAGATTTTGTTCGGCATCTCCGATTAAAACATCAGCTTTATGCCCATGCTTTTTAACATAACCGAGTAAAGCGGTAACGCCAAAAAACATAAAAATTTGTTTGTGGATAAATAAAATTTTCATTATTTTAACTTCCAAGTTATAATATTTTTGATTTTTTTGTATGATAAAAATCCTAAAACCTTTGCCGATAATATAATATAATAAAAAAGTAAAATCAATAACTTTTTATAAAAAAACTAAATATTTTCTTGATAAAACAAAAAAATTGCAATTTTTATAAAAGCTTTATATTAAAATCCAATAATGAACATTAAAAATCTGTCTAGAAAGTGCTCCCTATTTTTCTTTTCAAGTTGAACTTTTAATTAAAATATCTATTAATAATCTATATTACCCGCATAGGATCATATTGAAATCAGGTATTATTCAGGATAGCTTCTGTACCTAAAAATAAATCGAAGTAAAAAAACTAAAAGTTAAGCTTCCCGGCTTAAAAGCTCTGTCCCCGAATTTATTAAAAGTATAAAAATTCTTTATAAATTATTGACATTTTGCATTTTATTTTGTTATAAATAATAAATTGCCAACGATGGCATAAAGAGGACAAAAAGTTGCCTACTATTAAAGATGTTGCTAAGTTAGCAGACTGTTCTATAAGAACCGTTTCAAGGGTTTTAAACAATTCGGGCATTGTGAAAGAAGTTACACGTGTAAAAATTCTAAAAATAACCAAAGATCTGGGATTTGTACCGGATCCACAGGCAAAAAGCCTGAAAACTAAAAGAAAATACACAATCGGATTGATCCATAATGGTATTACCAGCGATGTCAATAGACAAAGAGTCGAGACAATTACTAGATTATTCAATATAATCGGTTATGCGATCCTCATTAATTATGCAGACAATATAAAACTTGAAGAAGAAATTATTAATAAACTTAAGGTCAGAGCAGATGCACTGATTATCTTTACATCAATGGAAGATACAAATTCCAAAATTTTAGATAAAATAACAGAAGAAGATTATCCTTTTATTTTGATTGATCCTTTTAAAAAAGTCGATTACCCTGCGATATATATAAACAGAATAACAGGTTATAAAGAAGCGGTTATTCACCTTGCAGGCAAAGGAAGAAAAAAGATCGCCCTTTTCATAAACAGCTACAGAAGCAACGAAAGACTGGAGGGTTACAAAAGAGGACTATCAGAATCAAATTTGGAATTCAAAGAAAATTTGATCATTCATTCAAAGGATAATTTCATAACCAATTTCGATGATATTGAAAATCTCTTTGATTTAATAAACGGCAGTAAGATAGACTCGGTTATATGCCACAATGACAAGGTAGCAGTAAGTCTCATGCATCATCTGAACCAGAAAAACATTAAAGTCCCTGAGAATATTTCTGTAATCGGTTTTGATAATGATGCATATGCGCAATTTGCATGTTCTCCGTTAACAACTATAGCACATCCCGGGAGTGACCTTGGGGTTTATATCTATGAACAATTGCATAACAAGCTGGAGTATAATTGCCCTATAGAAAATAAAACCTTCGACACAAACCTAATTGTAAGGATGTCGAGCTGAATTTAAAGTCAGAAAATTTGAGCTTAATTAAAAGCACTGTCAGTGCAAAGCTCTTAAATATAAATTTTTTTACTATTTGAATTAGGAAAAAGCAGATCCAATAGTAACCGGAGGAAATTATATGATAAAAATATCTTTTGATGATTTAAAAGGAAAAACCTGTGCAATTACAGGAGGCGGCGGAGTTATCGGCAAGGCACTTGCCGACGGTTATGCTTCTGTGGGCATGAATATTGCCATTATAGACATTGAGGAAAAGTTTGCAAAGCCAGCCGCTGATGATATAGCCAAAAATTACAATGTTAAAACAGCAGCAGTTTCGGCAAATGTTCTTGATGAAAAATCTCTTCTCGGATCCAAAGAAAAGATCAATAAGGAACTTGGCAAGATCGATGTACTTATCAACTGTGCTGGCGGAAACAGCCCAATGGCAACAACAAAGGTCGAAATGATGGATAAAAGTTCATTAAACGATTTGAGTCAGACTTTTTTCGGGCTTCAGCTTGCAGGTTTTCAAAAAGTTTTTGATCTGAACTTTATGGGGACACTCCTTCCGACCATGGTTTACGCAAAAGACATGCTGGATACAGGCAAAGGGGTGATTATAAATATTTCAAGTATGAACTCATATAAACCGTTGACAAAAATACCGGCATATTCAGCGGCAAAGTGTGCAATAAATAACTTTACCGAATGGCTTGCAACTCATTTTGCAAAACTCAACATCCGGGTAAATGCGATTGCTCCGGGATTTTTCCTTACAAATCAAAACAGATTTTTATTGACCGATGAAAAAACCGGGGAACTCACAGAAAGGGGTAAAAAAATAATAAACAGGACACCCATGGGTATATTCGGAAAACCTGATGATCTTTGCGGAACCGCTGTATATCTTGCATCCGACATTTCATCGTTCATTACAGGCATAGTTGTCCCTGTTGACGGCGGATTCAATGCTTACACGGGAATTTAAACCGATGCAAGATTTATCATAAAGGCATAGAGATAAAAAAAGTTTTTAAAATCGGTTATCTCTTTGACCTTTTTGTTATTGAATGCTAAATAAACATAAAAAATATTAATATAAATAAAAGGAGGTTAATATGATTTATTTTGAAAGAGGTTCAGAAAATGATGTAATAAGCTATGACGAACTGAAAAAATCTCTATTCGTCACATTTGATAAACTGGGCAAAAAAAATAAAGTTATTGCTCTGCCGCCTGATTTTACCAGATTTCATTCTCAAGCAGGAATAATAACAAGATATGTTTATGAATATTATAAGGATGCCTTAAGTGACATTTTACCTACACTTGGCACACATTCCGAAATACCGGAAAACCTTTTAGAAAAAATGTTTGGGGACCTTCCAAGAAATCTTTTCAGAGTGCATAATTGGAGAACCGACGTTGTCACGGTCGGAACAGTACCTGCTGACTTTATCAAAAAAATAACCGACGGAAAGATCGACTATCCATGGCCGGCTCAGGTCAATAAATTACTGATTAATGGAAATCATGATCTGATTTTATCCATCGGCCAGATCGTGCCTCATGAAGTTATAGGAATGGCAAATTATAATAAAAATATTTTTGT
>JAFGQB010000197.1 GCA_016935915.1 Spirochaetota bacterium | reverse complement strand
TTTTTATTCGAAATTTGACCTAATTAAAATATATATAACATTTTTGATATTATAATGATTTTATTGTTTTTTTATCATTAAAGAATATCAATGATTATCAGTTAAGTAATCTTTCAATGATGGATAATAAATTTATAATTTTGAATGGTTTTTGAATTATTCGGTCTGCTGATTTTAATATATTGTCTTCAAATTTATTTTTTTTAGCATCTAATTCTGGTATATTTAATTTTGTTCTTGCGGTTATTATTAAGACTTTTTTAGATTTGTCGTGTTTTTTAATATGCTTCAGCACTTCAAGACCGTTCATACCGGGCATTTTTAGATCCAAAATAATCAATGAATAATCTGTTTCATTGAATTTTATTATTCCTTCAGATCCGTTGTTTGCAGTGTCAGCCTTATAACCTTCATCTGTTAGTATTTCACTTATTTCTTCACATAATTCAATGTCATCATCTATAATAAGAATTGATTTTATTTTTTTTTGTATCATGGTTTTTCCGATTTTTTTGGTAAAATTATAATTACTTTTGTTCCTATGTCCTTTTTGCTGTTAATGATGATTGTTCCTTTATGGAGATTTATAATCTCTTTAGAAATTGACAAGCCAAGTCCTGTGCCTTTTGATTTGCGTGTAAAGAATGGTTCAAATATTTTATTGACATCTTCTTTTTCAATCCCAGATCCATTGTCTTCGATTATTAATTCTATGCATTCACCTATGGGATTAATAGAAATTTTCAGCCTGCCTTTTTCATTTTTAAATGACTGGATTGCATTAATGATTATATTGATAATTACTTCCTTCATCTGGTTTTGATCGATTTCAACATTATATATTTTATCATCAGAATAATTTTTGGAAATATCTATATTATAATTTAAAAAACGGTTTAAAGATGTGTCAATACAGTCATTCATTAGATTTACAATGTTAGTTTTTTCATAATTGGGCAGTTTTATTCTTGCATAAGCCAGCAGATTTATTATTATCTGTTCTGCTTCAGATATTTTTTTCTCGATGTTAATAATATGTTTTTCTATTTCTATATCTTTTTCTATGTTTTTGCATTTTCTTTCTATATTATAGCAGGCAGATTCGATAACCGCTAATGGATTTCGTAATTCATGTGCAACTGTTGCTGCTAGTTTCCCTATGGAGGACAATCGTTTTGAAAGTTCAAGTTCAGCAGTGGCATTTTTTATTTTTATATCATTTATGACCCTGTCAGTAACATTTAGCAATGATAAAATTAAACCATCCACATTATTTTTTTTGTTTAATACAGGCTGAAGAGTCCAATCCCAGAAAGTTGTCCCCTTTTTAGGATTATAAGCATATTCAAAAGGTTTTGCATATGCAAAATATGGTTTTTTTGATTTTACTGCACTATGAAATATTTTTTTGTTTTCTTCATTGGGATACAAGTCAAAATGATTTTTACCCGGATAAAAATCAGGAGTTTTATTGTCTTCGTTTGCATAAGCATTATTTACTCTGATAAAATTAAAATCCGTATCAAGATATGCAACAGATATATAAGTATTGGAAAAAATGATATCCAGTAATTCACTTTTCAGGTTTATTTCTATAATCTTCTGCTCAACTTCTTTTGCTAATTCTGATTTATCCTTAATTAATTTTTTTTCCTTATTAACTATATCTGTTATATCATGCCAGACGACTGCTACTCCTTCAATTTTATTGTTTATTTCAATCGGTGATGCAATAACCGAAGCTATCTTTTCATTGTTATCTTTATCGAAAAAATGGTAATTGCCCTTCCTGATTGATTTGAACTTATATGCTTTGCTAGAAGCCAAATTTTTTATCGTTAGGCTTTGTCCGTTATCGGATTTTGTTTTTAATTTTTTTAAAAGATCATTCTGAGTAAATCCAATCGGATTAAAGCCGAGTTCTTTTTCCGCGGCATGATTGGCATTAGTCACTAAGTTGTTTTTATTATATATAACTATAGGTTCCGATATTGCGGCAAATGCGGCTTCCATTTCCTTAGCTTTTTTTTCTGCTTCATATGAGATGTTTTTAATATCTTTCAAGTAGTTTTTTTGCTCTACTTCAAGTTTTTTTTGTTCTGTAATATCATAACAATAAACATTTATATAATTTTTATTGTAAATTGGAATCATTACAAAAGAGAAATATCTGCTTTTTATTAAAACCTCAATTTTTTTGATTTTTTTTGAACTATAAATGTTTTTAAAACTTTTAATATATTTACTATTAAAGTAATCTCCTATCTGTAATCCCCAATATTTCAATATTTTTTTGCCCGGGGTATTTGAATAAATGATTTTTCCGTTTTTCATTATTCTGAAGACAGGATTTGGATTTTCTTCCGGGAATTTTGCCATATCGCTGATTTTTTCATTAAATCTATAATTTTCAGTAATATCATGTATAATTTTAATTTTCTGAATTGATCCGTCTTTATTTTTTATTGGGGATTCTGTTATTTCATAAATTTTATTTTCTTTCTGGGAATTCCATATCCACTGTATTGTTTTTCCTTTTTTTATTTCATCAAATTTGCAGTAAGAACATTTTCGTTTTTTGTTGTAAAAATATTCATAGCATTTTTTATTATTAATCTTTCCGTATTTTTTTTTCAAAACCTGGTTGATATAAACTATATTAAAATCTACGCCGCAAATATATAATCCGATATCATTAATATTTGATGCTGAGATTTTATATTCTTCATCGGTTTTGTTTTCTTTTTTATTTATAATGTCTAAGTACCTGTTTTGATTTTCCATGATTTAATCTGTTAAAAATTATTTTTAATATTATCTTCCCTATATTTTGATGGAGTGCAATTTTCAATTTTTTTAAAAATCCTAATAAGACTTTCCGTATTTTTATAGCCTAAAGCAGCCGAAATTTGATCAATATTCATAGTTGTGGTTATTAACATTTCTTTTGCTTTTTCTGTTTTTACTTTCAGTTTAAAGTCATTGAAGCAAGTTCCTTCATGCTCTTTAAAGAGTTTACTTATGTATTTTGGTGTTAAAAAAACAATTTCTGAAAGCTTTTTTAAATTCAACATTTTATCATTGTTCCTGTTAATATATTCCTTGATTTTTTCAATTTTTGTCCTGTTGTCGTTAAAATTTAAATCTTTCCTGAAGTTCTTTTCTATCAATAATTCATCGATGAAGGTTTTTATTTTTTTTATTCCCATTGATTTTATTAGATAATCGTCAGCGTGACCTTTTAAAGCTTCAATTGCGTTATTTTCAGAGCTGTGCGCGGTTAAAATTATCGTATATTTGTCTGGTGAGATTTTTTTGATCTCTTTTAAAAGCTCTGTTCCCTTCATTCCCGGCATTTTGATATCAATTATAATCAAATCAACAATATTTGGTTTATGCAGTAATTCAAGAGCATCAAAAGCATTATAAGCTGTTATTATGTTATAATCATAAAAAAAATCTTTGAATTCTTCTATGTATTCTTTATCATCATCAATCAACATTATATTATATGACATATAGCCTTCTTTAATTTACTTTATTAATTATATATTTTTTAATGAATTAAGCAAGAATTTATTTCAATACTTAACTAGTTGATTTTTTTTTATACTCTTCATTTCCATATTTGTATTTTTTATTATATATTCTAAAGTAATTAAGTGGCTGTATTCTATGTCAGCTAGAAACAATGCATGATTTTTAATATATGAGTTATCTGTATTAAAGGATTTTTTTAAATAAAATTTATGAGAATTTTTAGTTAGCAACAATAGTTTTTTTATATTCTGGATTTCTGAATTATAATTATTTGATCTATTAATTTCGTTGACGGCTTTTATTAAAATTTCTTTTTTTAAGAATTTGTCATTGTTAAAAACTATAGGTTTTTTCTTATCAGTAAAGAAACTATCAAGGATTACATTGTTTCTCTTTAATTCATAAAGAAAAAACTCATATATTTTTTTAAGATTTTTTATACTGCAATCGGATAACAGTTTATTAATAAAATCTTCTTTCTCAATTTCATGGAACTTAAACTCATTGATAATTAACATACAATCCTCCTTTTTGTTAAATTGGTTTCTTTATTTTAAAAATAATATTTTATGTTTATTAATTAAATATGATTATTCCCAATATTCCTGACTTTTTTCCCAATGATTTTTTGTAAAATAACATGAGGTTAATTAATTTAAGATGAAAAAACATCGGTTGATATTATTATTTTAGATTATAAACAGATAGTTATTCCAATGATTGTATTTTTATTAAAAAACCAGAAGAAGTATAAAACGGTTTTAAAATGAATCAGCTTTTTTTCGATTTACTTTTTTTTAATTTTTATATTTTTTTTAATGTGATCAATAACTTTTCTCAAACCTGACTTCTGCTTCTTCGGGGGTGTTTCCTGAACTATGATTTTTTGACGCATAATATTTTCTTCTGCATTCTTCACTGCAAGAGTATATACAAATATTCCGTCAATATTAAATATCGGGACAAATGTTAGATTTATCTTGGCGGTTTTGTTTGATACTGTAAACTTAATATTATTCAATGTCAGAAAGTTTTTTTGCTGAACAAGTTTATCTTTTACCTCGCTGAAGTTAAAATCTTCAAGAAAAAAGTTAATATTGTTTTTAATGATTTCTTTATTTTCTATATTGATTTCTGAAAAGATGTCTCTGCTTGCATTTACAATAAATCCGTCATGTTCAATCATTAAAACACCATTTTCAAATTTTTCGAACATAAAATTGATTATATTCCAGTAAGTTTGAATTCTTAACGATTTGGAGCGGCTGACTTCTCTAAGATTTCCGGTAAGATAATTTATTTTATTTCCTATTGAACCTATTTTATTGAAAAAATCAGCAATATCCGCATCACTGTTTTTTGACATTTCAATGATTTTATCAAGGGTTTTATCAATATTGTTTGACCTGATAAAGATGAAAATAAATACAATAAAAACAAGAATGAAAGAAATTATAAGATAGTAAATGAAATTTTCTGCATAAAATTTCATTAATTGATCGTTGTATTTATCATACATTTTCATTAATATATTATAAAAAGCAATATTAAACAGCAGTAATAAAACGAGAGAAATAAAGAGAAAAAAATATAAATATTTTTTATTGCTTAATATCATTTTATTATCCTTTTATTTTAATTATACTTTCTTCATTTCCGAAAATCAATAGTATATCATTCGGCATGATCAATTCATCGGGCAAGGGTATGATCTCCTTTAATACCTCTGTGTGACCTCCTGTATTATCGATTTTTATTTCCTTTCTCTGAATTAAAAATATATTCAAATTGAATTTTTTTCTTAATTCCAGTTCTTTTATTGTTTTATTTTCAAAATATTTAGGAGCATTGATTTCCGCAATTGAATAATTTTTTGATATTGGCATGAAATTTATAATATAGGGGGCATAAAGCTTATTGGCAAGCCTGTTGCCCGCATCTTCTTCTATGAACAGCACTTCGGTAGCCCCGACTTTTTTCAATACTTTTGCATGCACAACATTAACTGCCCGGGAGATAACTACAGGTATGCCTATCTCTTTTAAATTTGCTGTTGTCAATATACTTGCATCAATATTGTCCCCGATTGCAACAACCGCAACATCCACGACATTTAAGCCTGAGTTAGTCATTGCATCAATATCGGAAGTGTCGAGAAGCATGGTCTGCGATACTTCGTTTTTAATTTTGTTTATCAGTTTTTCATGCATATCAAGAGCAATTACCTTGGCACCTTTTTCGGATAGGGTTTTACAAACCGCATAACCGAAAACTCCGATACCGATAACTGCAAAAACTTTTTCTTTTCCCATAATAAGTTCCTTTTTATAAAAATTATTTTATCCGATAGAAATTATTTCTTCCGGATAGCTTATTTCATAACTTAAGCTTTTGTAAGATACTGCATTGAGGATTGTCATTGGTCCTATCCTTCCAAAAAACATTAAAAATATGATTATTAATTTTGAATATGAACTTAAATCGAAAGTCAATCCAGCTGATAATCCTACAGTACCTATTGCCGAAACCACTTCAAATAATATTTTAATAAAATCCTTATTTTCAATAATACTCAAGAAAAGGGTTCCAAAAAAAATGAATATCAAATAAAGTATAATTATCAAAAAAGTATTGTTTATTAATCTTGAAGATATACTTTTTTTCATTAATATAGTCTTTTTTTCCCCCTTAATGATCGATTTTATATAAGCATAGATGATACCCAGACTGTTTACCTTAATTCCTCCGGCAGTAGAACCGGAAGCACCTCCTATAAACATAAATATGATCATAATTAAATAAGTATAATTTTTAAGATGATTGAAATTAATTGTATT
>JAFGQB010000196.1 GCA_016935915.1 Spirochaetota bacterium | reverse complement strand
TTTTTATCTTTTGTTCCTCTTAATAATCCGTAGGGACGTGATTAATCACGTCCCTACGATGTTTGAAATGGCAATAAATACAATTCGCCGGAATGACAATTAAAAAAATAATAATTAATTAATCAAAATTTTTATTTGACAAAAATAAAAATCGTATTATAATTAAAACATGATTGGATTTATATTCATTTATAATCCGTCTAAAGACTCCAGAGCTGGAGAAATTAAGTAAGCCCAGGGAGCATAATACCCCCTGATAAGTCTCATTAAAAATATTTGAGACTTCATTGCTTTCTTTGGCCCTTTCTTCCACAAAATAAGAAAGGGCTTTTTTTATATTTTTTTTAGGTAAATTATGATACAAAGTTCATTTTATAAATTATCCGCCAAAAACATTGATGAAAGATTTATTCATTCCGACAACTTTTTAACTTATTTTTCCGTATCCGACTTTATGCATGAAGATGACGGTTTATATTCAGGCGGTTTTAAAATTTTTCAGTCAATCTTACCGGAAAACTCGGGAATAAAAATAAACAATAAATTCAACACTTTTAATTTTACTCATATCGGATTTTCAAAAAAGTATGATATTGAGTGCTTTTTGTTTAAAAACAATAAAGGTTTTTTAATCGAATTAAAAGACAAAGGTATTATTTTTACTCCGGTTAAGGAATATTCGATATGCTTTAAAATTACAACTCCCTTTGAGATCATAGAAAAAAACATCAATAATGTGATCTTAAGTTATAACAAAAGCGGCAAACAGGATACCGGGTTCAAAAAATATTTTTGCTCTTTTTCAGTCAGCAGAGATTATTCCATAGATAAAGCGATAAAGGAGAATGATTTCTTATTAATTAAATTCAAGTGTGGTGAAAAACCTGGCAGCAAGCCCTTTATTTATGTTCTCTATGACAGCGATTATGATGATTTAAAAAAAACAATCGACGGCAATATAAATAAAATAGATGAGATTAAAAACATTCATATAGAATCCTCAACTCAGACTTTAAAAAATTTAAACCTTTTAATAGAAGACAAACTGTTGAATAAGGCAATTTACTGGTCAATTCATTCCTCGCTATCTTTTATAATGAAAAAAGACAAAAAACTTGGTATATGGGCTGGATATCCCTGGTTCACAAACTTCTGGGGACGTGATACTTTCATAAGTCTTGCAGGAACATGCCTTGTTTTAGGAAAATTTCAGGAAGCAGGGCAAATATTGATAAATTTTTCGAAACATCAATCTTCAGATAAAAAATCAAATGATTACTGCAAAATACCAAATTTCATTACAAATACAGATATAGTTTCTTATAATTCTGCTGATTCAACACCCCTTTTTATCAGGGCAGTTTATGAATATTTTTTATATACTGCAGATTATGAATTACTTGTTAAATTATGGGATAATATTGAACTTGCAGTGGAAAACGTTTATCTTAAAAACAAAAAGGAAAATATTAACTTTTTACATGATGATTCTGAGGACTGGATGGATGCAAAAGATGAAAGCGGAAAGAGTTACACTCCGCGCAAAAATAAGGCGGTTGAAATCTATTCATTATGGTATTCGGCTTTATATGCATCTTCAATAATGGCTGAAGCAATCATCAAATTCTATAATATCAACAAAAAACCCGATAGAGTAAAAAAATTAAAAGTTCTTTCTGAAAATTATCAGGATGAAGCACTTAAATTAAAAGAATATTTTAAAAAAACCTTTTTGTCCGAAAAAGAGCCCTATATTCATGATCATATAAAGGAAGAAAATAAAAAAATCAGTGATGCAAGACCAAATTCAATACTTTCATATTTTTTCCCGCAGATGCCGGGCATCCCTGAACTGATCGATGAAAAAACTTTAAAAAAACTTTTTATTTATCTGCTTCCGAAGATCATCTATAATCACGGTGTTTCCTCTTTGGATAAAAAAAGCAGCCTGTTTCATCCTGTTCATCTGCATGAAAATTATCACAAAGATGCCGCTTACCATAACGGCATGATCTGGACATGGCTTTCCGGTCCTTTTACAAATCTTTGCTGTAAATTAAATTTGCATGATTTTGCTTATGAACATACTTTAACCTTAAGCCGTAATTTATTGGACAACGGGGCACTTGGTACTTTAAGCGAACTTTATGATCCCTGTCTTGATGATAATCTGAAAGTCTCTGCTCAAGGCGCTTACAGTCAGGCATGGTCATTGGCAGAATTCAACAGGGCTTTTTTTCAGGATTATCTGGGCATCAAGTTAAATGCTCCTGACAGGGAGATTTACATCAATCCAAAACTGCCTGACAAGATTTCCATTGTAAAAACAAATATCCTTTTTGGGGATAACGAAAAAATAAATTTATATTTCAGGATAAATAAAAAGTGGCCCAATATTTCATATCTGGAAATCAAAGTTATTAATTTAATTAAACCTATAGTGTTAAAGATCAATATCTATCAGGGATCGGTAAAAAACAATGAACAGGAAGAAATAAAATATATCACAATCAATGTAAAAATGACAGAAAAAGACGACTGCATAAGGGCTTCATTTGATCTGACAAATATGGATACGATCAAATTAAGGGAAATATATTTGATCAATAACTGCAGTTTGATATCATCAAATAGTTATTCAAGCTTTGGGGATAAACCGGACTTAAATTTGGAATTCACCGAAGACATCATCCCCAATGAACTGGATAATTTTGAAACAATAAGAAATAAAAACCATCTTGCGAATAAAATTTTTAAATAATTTTTATTTTTTTAAAAATATTTTTTTTATGCTTTACAAATGCAGCTATTTCAAATAAAATTATTAGTGTGTTAAATGCAAGCAAAGTATCTTGCAGGATATAATTTTTCAAATGGAGGATTAGGTGAAATGACTATTGAAATAAATTATGATAATGACACTGCTATAGTAACAGTCACGGGAAATATTGACACATACGGCGGAGTTGAATTGAGTGAGAAATTCATAGAAATAACCGATAATCCCAGGATAAAAAATTCAAAACTCGACTTAAAAGGGGTAAAACAGATAAATTCTGCAGGTATCGGTAAAATTCTGAAATTTTACAAGCACTTTGAAAATAAAAAAGGCTCTTTTGAAATAATTCATGTATCCGACAAGGTTATGGAGCTTTTTCAGGAAATAAATCTCCATAAGATAATCAATATTTCAAAATAACTGTTATCTTTTTTCAGGCATCTTGCCTATTTTACATTCCCCTTTATAACAGTGTTTAATTTCATCGCCTCTTAATTGTATTGTATTAATGGGTAAAATCTCCCAGTCTATTTTTTCAGGCGACTCCAAAACATGAAATAAGCCGTTATTGATCAATACCGAAACATTATAAAAATCATGCTGAAGCGACCTTTTGAACTTTTTCGGCAGATATTCTTCTTCAAAGAGAATTTTTTTTCTTAAAAATGCCGTTTCGATCATGGAAAAATTTGAAGGCACAGGATTATCAAAAGTATTTATCGGAATTTCAATAAAATCACTGCTTTTTGACTGAACCCAATTGCCGTTTAACTTGAATTTATCGATTTCTTTACAGATATCAGATATCAGATCTTTACCTTCCTGAAACTCCTCATAGTAATAGGTGAGAAACAAAAGCAATGAGGAATAATCTTCAATGAACTGATTGTTGTTCAATACTCCGTTATATGAGCTGTGATATAATATTTTGTCTTTGTAGTGCTTTTTTAATAATTCGTCCAGAAAACTCTTAATGAAGCCAGCAGAAACGCTCTCTTTTACAAACCTGTAGGCATTTATCAATCCTATGCCTGTAAGACAATTCCAGCTTGTTATGATTTTTTTATCAAGAAAGGGCATATTTCTCTTTTTTCTTATATTAAGAAGTTTTTCCTCAATTTCATTGAGAAAAACAATGTCTTTTTTAACAAGATGATTTTTCCCGTTAAAATTTCCGTTTTCCGCAATTTCATATACTTCAGTAAACTTATTGAACTCTTCTTCTGTTAAAACAGTTTTTATCTCATCATATGACCATAAATAATAAATTCCTTCTTCATCATCGGTATCCGCATCGACAGCAGTGTAAAAAAGATGATTTTCCTTAAAGTTTTCCATGAGACATTTAACTATTTTTAAGGCTGTTATTTTATAATTTTCATCATTGAACTGATGAAATGCCAGAGAAAAAATCCACAACAAAAGCGCCTGATCATAGAGCATTTTTTCAAAATGAGGGATTTTCCAGTATCTGTCTGTTGTATATCTGAAAAAACCTCCCTGCAGATGATCATGAAGACCAAACTTGATAATATTATCAAGGCTCAGCCGGATCATCTTACTTAAATATTCATCCCTGTTATATTCATAGTAATAGATCATGAACAATAAAGTCGATGCATAAATGAATTTGGAATTCTTGCCGACCCCTCCGTATTCCCAGTCAAAATTAGCTCCGATATTCTGCAGGACAAAAGCCTCTTCAATGTCATCCGAAAATGAAGATTTAAATTCAAATTCAGTGATCTGATCTTTTGAATTTTTAAAAAAATTCAAAACTTCATTTAAAATATCCAATATTCCCGGCATACCGAATTTTGCTTTAACCGGAGCATAGGTAAATGCATAAATCGGTTTTTGATCAGGCGTTAATATAACATTTAAAGGCCAGCCCCCGCTGCCCTTTATTGCCATAATAAATGTCATAAAATATTCATCAATGTC
>JAFGQB010000029.1 GCA_016935915.1 Spirochaetota bacterium | reverse complement strand
GTTGAAAAATTATTGGTATTGGTTCTTGCCTCTCCAATAACCCTCCTGACTTCAAGATCGGTAAGACATTGCCCTTTTAACGACTCAATGGGAGAAGTGTTTAGTTTCAACATATCATAGCCGTCCCCCACATAACCTGCAAACTCTGGGGCAATTACGCTTTTAGTTATACCCGGTGAAACATCCTCAATTTTCTGTTTTCTAGGGGTATCCGAATCCCTGTTGATACCCGGATAAGTACAGGAAAACAAAGTAATCATGAATAAAAAATACATGGTTTTATTACGCTTTTTCATAAAAAAACTCCTTTTAAATTATTTTTAATATCAGTAAAAACTGATAATTAATTCATGTTTATTTAGAAAATAAATTGCTCATTTTTATTAACAATAATATGTCGCAGTGAATAAAAAAATCATTCGATTTTTTTAAAAAATTGATAAAAAAAAATAATTTATTGAATAATATTTTAAATTACAATAACCTTGAAATATAAGCGGATAAGAGAGGCTTTATCGCAAAAAAACAGAGAAGTGTGCAATAATGTTAATTAAAAAATAATGAAAAAAACTATTATTTAAATGATCAATATATTCATGTTTTCATTAACATTGAGCTAAAAATAAAAGAGACTACTTTAATCGATTTTTCAATTTTATTATTAGACTTTTTTTAGGATATAGGACTATCATAACACCTTAATCATGTTTTGATGTTTATTTATACTTAAATTCAACGCTTTTATACATAAAAATCCCACAAAATTATAACTGATAAAACTCAGATTTATTTAGATCCTTTTATAAAAAATCATTTTATAAAAAATCAGTTGATAAACATTTTTAATAGATGTATAAATACTAATATCCGGTTATTTACATGGAAGAGATAAAAAAATTTATTGAAACGAAGTTCAAAAATGAAATAAGAGCCCATTCTGTAATAAATGAAAAGCAGGGGGAGTTTTCCGATTTTCCCGAAAAACTAAATCAGGTTATAAAAAATATTCTCATAGAAAACGGAATTAAAAGTCTTTATAATCATCAGGCTTTGGCATTTAAATCAATCTCAGAAAACAAAGATACACTTCTGGTTTCCAGTACGGCAAGCGGCAAGACTCTAGCCTTTTTTCTGCCAGTGTTAAACGAATATATAAATTCCCCGAAACCTTTTTCAGTTTTTTTCCTGTATCCGACAAAAGCGCTCTCCCGCGATCAGGAAAGTACATTTGTAAAATTAATGTCCGTTCTGAAAAGCAATGCATATATAGGTACATTCGACGGCGATACTCCTCAGGAGGAGCGGTCAAAATTAAAAAAGCATGCTGATTTTATCATTACAAATCCGGATATGCTTCATAACGGGATATTACCGAATCACAACAGAAGATGGAAGGATTTTTTATCAAGATTAAGATATATAATCATTGACGAAGTCCACACTTACAGAGGTGCTTTCGGTTCTCATGTTTCAAATGTTTTCAGACGTTTGATGAGGGTCTGCTCCTTCCATGGTTCAAATCCGGTATTTATATGTTCATCCGCAACGATCGGCAATCCCGGTGAACATGTAAAACAGCTTTTTCAAAGGGAATTTTATATAATAGACAAAGACTCATCTCCTATATCAAAAAAAGAAATCTATTATATAAACCCGCCTCTGGTTGAAAACCAAGGGCAGGCTGTTTACAGAAAAGGAACAAACTCGGTCAGCATACATCTTATACGTCAGGCAGTTAAAAATAAAATCAGAACTATCTGCTTCTGCAGGGCAAGGCAGGAGGTCGAGAGGCTTTACAGATCGGTCATTGATGAATATCCGGAACTTAAGGATTTTATAAAACCTTACAGAGGAGGATTATTACCCAATGAAAGACGCAAGCTCGAAAAAGACCTGGCAAAGGGAAATATAACGGCAATAATCACAACAAATGCTCTGGAATTAGGCATTGATATAGGCGATCTTGATCTTTGCATTTTAAGCGGACATCCCGGCACAATTGCAAGTTTCTGGCAGCAGGCAGGAAGGGTTGGCAGAAAAGGCAATAATTCAGTAATTGTCTTTATTGCAAAGGAAAGGGCTATTGACCAGTATATCGTTCACCACCCGGACTTCATAGAAAAAACACCCGTGGAAGAAGCGCTTTTAAATGCAGACAATCCTTATATAATTTTACAGCATATACCCTGCGCCGCAAGTGAAAATCCTTTAAGCGAAAAAGAATCACTGTATAACACCGAAATATACAAAGAGTCGCTTGAAGTCTTAAAAAAAAATAAAATACTTGTACCCTATAACAAATATTTAAGATATGCCCTGATTGATTATCCCACAAGAGGAGTCAACTTAAGGGGCATGACGGATTACAACATCGAGATTTACTGCAAGACAGAGGTGATCGGCGAGATCGATCCTATAGGTGCAAGAGGCACACTTTACAAAGATGCAATCTATCATCATCTCGGTGAAAAATATATGTCGCTTGAGCTTGACCTTGAAAAAAAACTCTGCCGTGTTGAGAAGGTAGATGCAGATTATTTTACGGAAGCTGTATGGGAAGGCAGAGTAGAATTAACGCAAAAATATGAAGAGAAAAAACTTAATGAAGCTCTATTAGAGCTCGGAAATATCTATGTCAACAAACAGCCAAAGCTTTATAAAAAGATCAGGGAGAGAAGCTATGAAAATATAGGCTACGGTCCCATTACTCTTCCTCCTTTCGAATATGACACGGTCGGCTTTAATATTTCTCCACCCGAAAAATGGAAAAGCAGGATGAAACAGATCGACTTGAGATTCATTGGAGCTGCTGTTTATGGTTTAAGCTATCTTTTAAGACACTGCGCTCCATCATTATGTATGGCGGACTTGAATGACATTTTTTCTGATGTGAGCCTTGTTCTTGAGGGTGATGTTTTCAAAAGTTCGCTTTATGTTTTTGACTCCATCGAGGGCGGTGTAGGATATTCGGAAAAAATATATGAAAAAATAGAAGATGCCTTAAAATTATGCCGCGATGTTTTGAACGAATGCGAATGCGACTCGGGCTGCCCTTCATGCGTACCTCCGATGCCAGAAGGTATAAATAATGAAGAAGTTGAAACACTCTGTATTGAGTCCAATGCAAGTACAGAATGCACAAAATCACTGATCAGAGCACTATTGGAAAATAAAATTGTTGATCCTGAGATAAGAAAATATACAAAAAAGATAGAAGTTAAAACTGAATATGAACCGGACAGAGAAAAAGAAAAATTAATTGAAAAATTAAAGAGAGCCAGCTTTAACTTATCAAAAAAAAGAGAGAAACTTCATTGATAGATGAAACCTTTACCCATTGTCCCAATATTGGTTCAAAAACAGAAATCAAGTTAAAAGAAATCGGATTTAAAAAATGGTCTGACTGCATAACAAATCAAAACAAACTCCCATTTAAAGATCAGCGACTTTCTTCCTTTTTAAAAACAATAAATTTAAGCATTGAAAACCTTGAAAACAACAACATCAGATATTTTGTTGAAAGTTTTAAGATAAAAGAGCACTGGAGAATACTCGGACGCTATTTTGACAAAGCAACTTTTTTTGATATAGAAACAACAGGACTAAATAAATATGATAATCATGCAACTGTAATTACAGCACTAAAGGAAAAAAAAATATATACATTTTTCATAGAAGAAAATCTTGATGAATTTTTAAATCTCGCTTTTGAATCCAGGCTTTTGGTGTCATTCAACGGTAATGCTTTTGATATACCTTTTCTTGAAAGAACATTTCATATCCCGCAGTTTGTATGCCCTCATATTGACTTAAGATGGGTAAGCTATCATGCAGGTTTTAAATCAAGCTTAAAGGAAATCGAACGGCAAATGAACATTGAAAGACCTCATGGAATAGAACATATCGATGGCTTAGCCGCAATAAAACTCTACTATGACTGGAAGATCGGGGACAGAGCAGCAAAAGAAAAATTAATTAAATACTGCAAAGCAGATACTATTGCAAGCTATATAGTAGCATCAATCATACTGAACAAATACGGATTCAATATTGAAGTTGATCAGGAAGAACTAAAAAGTTTGATTTAAAATTAATTACAGATCATTTCAAGCCGGATGTTTCATCAATCCCCAGCATTATATTCATGTTCTGAACAGCTGCACCTGAAGCGCCTTTACCCAGATTGTCAAATCTAGAAATTAAAACTATCTGTTCATTATTTCCGAAAGTAAAAATATCAAGCATATTTGTATTGTTGCATGCAACAGGATTTAAAAAACCATTATCCAACAATATTTCATTTGCATCCATATGTATCACATTTATAAAAACTTCTCCGTCATAATATTCTGATAATATATCGTTAATATCCTGAGCTGATACCATTTTATTCAATGATCTTGTCAACAGGGGAATAGATACTGCCATGCCGTTATAAAAATTGCCTACAATCGGTAAAAATAACGGAGGATATTTTAATCCTGTGACAAACTGCATTTCCGGTATATGTTTATGCGATAAAGTCAAAGCATAATGTCTCGGGGCTATCAACTCTTCCTTATGATGATCAATATCTTCATAAATATTTATCATTTTTTTACCTCCTCCGCTGTAGCCTGTTAATGAATAGGATACAAGAGGGTGATCATTCTGTAAAATACCCTTTTTTATAAGCGGATAAACAGCCAGAATAAAACCCGTTGCATGACAACCCGGTACAGAAACCCTGTTTGAATCCCTGATTTTTTTCCTCTGAATCTTATTTATTTCAGGCAGTCCGTAAACCCAGTCGGGATTTGTCCTGTGAGCAGTACTTGCATCAATGATTTTCGTTTTATTGTTTTTCACTAAAGAGACAGACTCTTTCGCTGCATCGTCAGGCAGACATAAAAAAACAATATCTGCTTCATTTATAAATTTAGCTCTTTCATCCGGATCTTTTCTCTTTTTATGCTCGATTTTTAATAATTTAATATCTTTTCTTCTTAATAATCTTTCATTAATTTTTAATCCAGTTGTTCCCTCATGACCATCAACAAAAACCTTATACATTATAAACTCCATTTTTTTCACAGAGAAATATTTTAAATGATTTGTTTAATCTTTTAAAACTCAAGTTATCCTTATGATCTTTGCGAAAAAAAAATATTTAATAATTAAAGAGCTTACAGCTCATGTTTATTTTAATCAAATATTATTATAACTTCTTTTTAAAAAAATAAAAATAATAATATTTATTTATTTAATCTTTAAAACTTTATTTACAATAAAAATCGTAATGAATAAAATTGCATTGACAATAACAATTGCAGCGCCTGTTGGTAAATCCAATATTATTGAAACAACAATTCCTATCAGAACAGACAATACCGATAAAAAAGCCGCAAAGAGAATTGTCATTCTGAAAGATTTTGATATCTGCAGACTTGTTATTGCCGGAAAAATAATAAGACTCGAAATTAGCATTGTGCCTACAACTTTGATGCCGATTACTATAGTAACCGACGTTAAAATAATCAGAATATGATTAATTAAGCTTACTTTAATTTTACTCACCTTTGCGAAGTCCTGATCAAAAGTCAGTGAAACAAGAGGATTATATAAAATGACAATTATCATTATAACTAGTGAAGATAAAATCACTGATATTATCACTTCATAATTTTCAATTGATAAAATACTTCCAAAAAGATAACTGAAAATATCGACATTAAATCCTTTTGAAATACTTGCAATTATAACACCGCAAGCAATACCTGTTGACGAGAGTAGTCCTATGACAGTATCCTGATAAATATTGCCTTTTTCCACCAGATAAATCATGAATAATGATATGATTATCACAAAAGGAATTGAAAAGAACAAAGGGGATAATGAAAGCATTAAAGCGATAGATATTGAAGCAAAGCTGACATGAGCAAGCCCGTCTCCAATCAATGCAAATCGTTTTAATATTAAAAAAACCCCTAAAACCGAAGAACTCAAAGCAATAAAACAACCTGCCAAAACAGCTTTTTGAATAAAAGTATATTGAAATGATTTAACAATTAATTCTATTATATAATTCATAAATCATGCCTGTGACAGATCAAATGCTGAGTTATATTGCCGAAATAATCTGTCATATCTTTTGACTGGCAGAACTCCTTAAACGTACCATAAAATATAATCTTTCTGTCTACATATAGAATTTTATTGGCATATTTTCCAATACTGCCAATATCATGAGTGATAAGCAGTATCGTAATATTTTTCTTTTTATTCATTTCGTCTAATAGATTGTATAAATTCTCTCGTGATAAAGGATCCAGGGTATTCACAGGTTCATCTAAAATAAGAATTTCAGGTTCATTTATAAATGCCCTTGCAAGCATAACTCTCTGTTTCTGTCCGCCGGACAATTTTCCGATTAATTTATTCTTTAGAGGTTCAATTTCAAAAACCTTCATTATACGGTCAATCTTTTCTTTGTCAATTCTGTTAATTATGTATGGAATTTTTTTATTGGCAAAAAGTCCTGTTGCAATAATCTCTTTTACAGATGATGGAAACTTCTCATCAATATAGGAAGACACTTGCGGTAAATAACCTATATTAGCCTTTTTTTTGTCACTGAAATTAAAATCAATGCATTTATAATCGCTCTTTATTAAACCCAATATGGATTTTACTAAAGTAGTTTTACCTGATCCGTTAGGTCCTGCTATTCCGATATAATCACCTCTATCAACAGAAAAAGAGATATCGCTTAATATTTCACTGTTCTGAAATTTAACATTCAGTTTTTTTACCTTTAAAATATCGTTATTTCTTATAATCCAGCCCTTTCTTCAAATTTTCAAGATTTGACATCATTATATCAATAAAATTTATATTATTGTCAAGTTCACTCTTAGAAATATTATGAGCAGCACTGAGCAAAAGCAAATCAAGTTTTGTCTGCTCAGAAATTGTTCTAGCCGCTTTAGGATCCAAAAGCTCTTCATAAAATATATATTTAACATTTAAATTTTTTATATTTTCAATCATGTCAATAATATTTCCGGCTGTAGGTTCACTATCAGGCGAAAACCCTTTATATGGCGACAGGTGAACAAGACCGTATCTTTTTGCTAAATAACCAAAAGCAAAATGCCCTGCATATATTATACTATTCACCCTGCATTTTTGCAAAACTGCTTCATAAAGCTTATCAAGTTCCAACAGATCATTTTTATAATTATTACAGTTAGACAAATAAATATCTTTATTTATCTGATCCTTTTGAATTAAAGCTTTAGTAATATTGTCAGCTATTATCATGCAATTATAGAAATCAAGCCATATATGAGGATCAAAAGTAAAGTGGTTGACATCAGATCCCAATTGATGTTCATGATAATCATCATATTTTATTAATTTGACACCTTCTGCAGCTTCTACAATGATCAATTTGTCATTTCCTACGACATTCACTATCTCCTCTGCCCATGGTTCCATATATTTATTGATATAGATAAATATATCGGATTCATTGATCGAAAATACATCCTTAGGTGTTGGCTCATAATGATGAGGTTCAACTCCCGGCGGCAATAATAATTTAACATCAACTAAATCTTTTCCGATCACTTTTGAGAAATCATAAAGCGCAAATAAGGTTGTGGTCACCTTAATTTTATTATTGCCATTGTTGTTTTTCTGCTGACAGGATATTATAAAAACCAATAAAACAAAAAATATTAGCCATCTTTTCAAACCAAGCCTCCCATTAAAATAATATAAAAAGATTGACCCTCTTATTCTTTTTTTACTTTTTTAATCTCTTCAAAACCGATTAAATCTTTAATAATATATAGTGGTCTATTTTTTATCTCATCATAAATTCTTCCAATATACTCTCCCATAATACCCAGAATAAAAAGTATTATCCCAAAAAATATCAAATTTATTGAAACACTGGAAGTCCATCCCTGAACCGTTTTATTTGTAAAAAACTTCAAATACATAATATAAAGAAGATAACCTACACCGACTAATGATATAAGGCTTCCTAGAAATGTTGCTGTTTTTAAAGGCTTATATGAAAAAGAAATTATAGCATTGGATGCAAATTTAATCATCTTCTTTAAAGGATATTTTGTTTTACCTGCAGCTCTTTTTTCCCTGATATAGGATACTTCTGTTTGATTAAATCCCAGCCAGGCTATTAAACCCCTTACATATCTGTTCTTTTCACTTATTTTTTTCATTTCATCACAGACTTTCCTGTCAATTAATCTGAAATCCCCGACATCCTCCGGTACATGTACGTCTGTGAGTTTATTTAAAAGCCTGTAAAAGATACCGGCAGTAATTTTTTTAAAAAATGACTCGCCTTTTCTTTCCTTTCTTTTGCCGTAAACAACATGGTAACCCTGTTTCCATTTCTTGATCATTTCTTCAATGACTTCAGGAGGATCCTGCAAATCAGCATCAATGACAATTACAGCATCTCCAATACAATAATCCATTCCTGCGCTAATTGCAATTTGATGTCCGAAATTTCTTGAAAAATCTATAATCTTGACATGCTTATCTTTTTGAGCTGCTGTTAATAATTTATTCATTGTTTTATCTTTGCTTCCGTCATTTATAAATATTAGCTCATAATCTTCTTTTATATAATCCATTGTATCTTTCAATTTCCTGTAGCTGACTGCAATAACTTCTTCTTCATTATAAACTGGAACAATAACGGAATAGACCGGTTTTTTTTTCATAGAAATCCCAAATATAAAATTGATTAAATTAATAAAATATATAATTTAATAAAATTAATGTAAAGTTAAATTTCAAGTATTTGCTTTATTAAAGAAGGTTCGAGTCTGAAAGTGCTTCCCTTTCCTTCAAAAAAATGATGAGCCTCAATCAAATGGATAGATAGATCGCTGTAAAAAAAATCAAGGTTTTTTTCCACATTTTTAACATAAACGGTTTTTTTATTGACAATTTTATCTTCAAAAGGGCATGGAAGTCTTCCTCTGGCTTCGTCAACCCTTACAAGCCACTTTTTATCAACAGTCAACGGTTCTCCCAGCCCCTTTAATCCCTCATTTAAAAAATATTTTAATTTTGATGAAATAATTTCAAAATCCATTTTTAAAAATTTAACCTCTTTTTCATCCTCACTAATAATATCAGTTAATGTTCTTTCATCATCGCCTAAAAAACCTTCCATAGTGATCCTGCCCGGCCGCATGTTATCATAAGCTTTTTTAAATAACGGTGAAATTTTCATACTGGTTTCTCCTTAAAATTTATCATAATAAATATTTTCTTCCTTTATACCGTTGTCTTTCATTATTTTTACACAGGCATCGATCATACCGGGACTTCCGCAAAGATACCCTTCCCTGGGTGCATTTTTATCTATTTTAGTTTTTAAAAATTTATCCATTACCGTTGTTATCATTCCTTTTTCACCTTTCCATCTGTCACCGCTTTCGGATTCAGAAATCATAGGCACATAATGAAAATTGGGAAGTATCTTTTCATATGACCTGAATTTTTCAATATAGAACTGATCTGATGCGCTTCTTGCACCGAAAAAATACCAGATTTCCCTGTCCTTAATATTATTATCGATCATATCCTCAATTATTGATTTAATGGGCGCCATGCCTGATCCGCCTGCTCCGCAGATCATCACAGAGTTGTTTTCGCGTACAATAAAATCGCCCATGGGTCCTATTATGTCAAATTCCATTTCTTCTTTCATAAACTTAAAAACATAGGTAGTTAATATACCGCCCGGCACCAATCTTATAAGTAATTCTATTTTGTCTTTGATTTTTGGAGCAGAAGAGATTGAATAAGCTCTCTGTGTGAAATCCTTGATTTTTTCATAAGGAGGTATCTCAAGCTGTACATACTGTCCGGCTTTAAAGCTGAAATCAACACCTTCATTGAATTTAAAAATTATCTCTTTTATATCATGGGTCAGATCCGTTATTTTTTCAACTCGGGCTTTTATCTTTTTTATTAAAAAAAGTTCTTCGGGTATTTTTATTGAAACATCTTGTTTAACTTTTATCTGACATGAGAGCCTTGTGTTCGTTTCAAGCTCACTTTTGTCCATAAAAGGCTTTTCAGTAGGATATACAGGTCCAATATCAGTTGTTACAATCACCTTGCAAGCACCACAGGTGCCTCTGCCCCCGCAGGCTGAAGGAATAAAAATCCGCTCTGCAGAAAGTGTGGTCAAAAGAGAACTGCCGCCTTTAGCTTTTATCACCTTTTTATTATCATTTATACTGATCGTTACTTCACCGTAATTATTGACTATCGAATCAACAATGATAATAAGAAGAGCCAAAATTGTGCTGATCCCTGCAATTACCAGAGAATCAAATAAAAATTTATATTCCAAAAATAAACTCCTGTAAAATTACTGCACCGAAAGCATTCCGGAAAAACCCATGAATGCCATTGCCATTAAGCCTATGATGATCAATGTAATACCTGCATCCTTTAACCCAGCAGGCACAGGGGCATTCTCGATCTTCCTTCTTATTGCCGCAAGTGCAAGGATTGCGATCCACCAGCCGATACCTGAACCTATCGAAAAAAACAAAGTCTGCAGAAAATCATATTTTCTAATCTCCATAAATAGTACAACTCCGAGTATCGCACAATTAACCGTTATCAGCGGGAGAAAAATACCAAGGGATATATAAAGTGCAGAAGACATTCTCTCAATTAGCATTTCTAAAATTTGAACAACAGCGGCTATCACAATAATAAATACTATAAATCTCAAATATTCCAGATCGAAAGGCTTTAATATATATTTCAAAATAACATAACAGATTGCCACACTTATAGTTAGCACAAATGTCACTGCAAGACCCAGTCCGTTTGAAGACTTTAAATCCTTGGATATTGAAATAAAGGAACATAGACCCAGAAAGTAGGAAAGAACAATATTGCCTGTAAAAATACTTGCAAAAAGCAGTATAACAACATTGATGTTCGGGGTCATTTTTTATCTCCTTTTTTATTGAAAGAAATACTTTTGGCGATCCAGATATAAACAGCTATCATAAAAAAAGCGCTTGGCGCAGTGATCATTATTGTCATTGATATATAATTTTCAGGTAATATAGAATAGCCGTAAAAAGTACCGAATGATAATAATTCCCTGATCAAAGCAATGGGCAAAAGCACAATCATATAACCTATACCCGACAAAAAACCGTCAACAAACGATATTATGGGCGCATTTGCCTGCGCAAACGCTTCTGCCCTGCCCATAATTATGCAATTAGTAATAACAAGTCCAACATAAGGTCCCAAAGCTTTACTTATATCAGGCATATAAGCCTTTAATACAATATCAACTATAATTACATAAAATGAGATTATAAGGGTTTGAACAATCATTCTGACTTTATTAGGTATAAAGGATTTAAGCATTGACACAGTAAAATTAGAAAATGCAGTAACAAATGTAACACTCACAGCCATTATCAATGTATTTTTAAAATTATTTGTAACAGCCAGAGTTGAACAAATGCCCAAAATCTGAACAAAAACTGGATTATTGATCCAGATATTGTTCTTTATCAATACGGTAGTTTTACTGTTTTTCATAATAAAAACCTTGAATTAATTTTTAATTTTTCATTATTTTAATGCTGTCATTTATTATAAACAATATTCTTTCCGAGGTTCTTGTTGCTCCAGTAATTGCATCAAAACTGGAATTATTATGATCAGTATCACCATATTTTCGATCCGATAAAGTCATTTTAATGCCATTGCCAATTTTTTCATCCGTAAACTGATCTTTAAACCATTTTTCCCCTATCCTTCCGCCTAATCCTGGAGTTTCATTTTGAGAGATAATATCAACGCCGATTATTTTATCGATATTTTCATCGAATGCCGTAACCATAGTTATTTCACCCCATAATCCCTGCCCTGTATTTATAATTGAAGTTATATTTTCATTATTTACAAAAGCCCGGTAAATAGAATATTCATTATTATTTAATTTGCTTTTCTTTACGGTCTTTCTCAAAAAAGCGTCATCCTTGAATTTTTTATAAGCTTCTTGATCAGTTGAATAATCAATTTTCATTGCATTTAAAACAGCTTTTATCATAAAGAGGTCAGAATTAATCGCAATCTTTTCTCTTGTCATGGAATTAATAAATGCCAGAATAACAATGAATGCAAAGGAAATGATAAAGGTAAAAATAACAGTATATAATTTTGATTCCTTTAGGTTCATTGTTTTAACCTCTTTTTGGCAAAAATCTCATCAAGCAATGAAGCAAAGGTATTGCCGAATAATACGGCAAAGCTTGTACCTTCAGGAAAATTACTAGAAAATGTTCTTATTAATACTGTCACAGAACCTATCATAAGTCCATAAATGAATTTGGATATCATTTTTTTAGGTGCTGAAACAGGGTCGGTCGCCATAAATACCGTAACAAACAAAAAACTTCCGGACATGATTGATTCTACGGGGGACAAAGCAGATTTTAACTTAAAAAAAGAAAAAATCAAAGTTAAAACAACTCCTGAGAAAAAAGTCGATAAAATTATCTGCCAGCTTGCTGTTTTTGTAACTATAAGATAAACTCCGGCAACTAAAATCAAAAATATGAATCCTTCACCCATTGAACCGGCATGCAGTCCGAAAAAAAGCCTTAAAAGATCCAGATTTTCTCCATTCTTCAGCATCATCAATGGAGTAGCGCTTGTTACGCTGTCTGGCCATAATGAAAATTTATTGAATTGTATCCAGCCGTTCTGCATAAATCCCGAGTATGAAATATATACAAACAATCTGCCTGCAATAGCAGGATTAAAAGGATTCCTGCCGAATCCGCCGAACACTTCCTTACCGAAGAGTATCCCGAAAACTATACCTAAAGAAGCTATCCACCAGGGAGTTTTAGGCGGCAGGGAGAGTAAAAATAACATGCATGAAACAAGAACTGCTTCACTTACCTTTTTCCCTTGAAATTTTTCAAAAATGAACTCAGTTAATATCCCGAAAAAGAAAACAAAAAAAGAAAGATAAATAAGTCTTAAACCGTAAAAATAAAAACATATCAGATAAATGGGTATCAAAGATAATATGACTTTTCTCATCATTTTTTGAGGTTGGATCATACAAGTCCTTAAATAAAACAGTCAATAAATATTAATAAAATATCAATGCAATGTCAACAAAACAAAAATTCTTTTTTATATTTTGTTATAACTTTTATTCTATATTTAGCATATATATGCGATTAACTTTTTATTATGACAAAAAATAATAATTTTATTGATTTTTTTTTATTATTGTTGTAATATTTATTATATTTTATAAGTTTTTGAAAAATTGAGATATTAAATGTTTGAAACATTATCAAAAAAGTTAAATTTATATCTTGATAAAATACCTAAATTCATTCTAACATCAATTTTTGCAATAATGATATCCTTATCCGGTTTTGTCGAATATTATTTTAATTTCAATTATTCAATATTATTTTTTAGTATCCTTTTAATATTATATTCTTCATGGTATATAAACAAAACATCTTCCATTATTTTATCGGTATTGGCTACACTGCTGCTTTTTAATAATGATATTCACCTTTTAAATAACAGTTTGTCGGCTGATTTAATAAATAACTTCATAAGACTGATCCTTTTTATATCCTTGTCATTAATTATCAATGAGGTTAAAAACAAATTCCATATGATAAAAAATCTTGCCAAAACAGATTTTTTAACAGGAATATTAAATCCAAGAGCATTTTATGAATCAGCAAAAATAGAATTAAAAAGATCGGACAGATATAAACAGCCTTTGACACTGATCTACCTTGACATTGATAATTTTAAATCCATAAATGATTCATACGGTCATCTGAAAGGAGACACTGTATTAAATTCAGTAGCCAATGTGTTAAAAGACAACACAAGATTAACGGATATAGTTGCAAGGGTCGGAGGTGATGAATTTGCATTACTCCTTCCTTATACAGGTTATGATGCTGCCGGAATTTTTATAGAAAAGATCAAAGGCGCTCTTTGTGCAAAAATGTCAAAAGAAATTTTTATGGTTACATACAGTATCGGAGCTGTTACCTATTCCGATATTTTCCCCCAAACCGTCACTCAGATGATGAATGAAGCCGATGAAGTGATGTATTCGGTTAAAAAGGAAAGCAAAGATTCTATTAAACATCTCAATATGAATCTTCATGAAATACCTTATTCCAAAGTAAAGGTTTTTAATTAATTTAATAAATATAAATATTAAAAGTCTTTGATCTCTGTGTGCTTAAGTGGTTAAAAAATTTAATTAACAATATTTTAAAGTTCTACCTGGCAAAATATTTTAACTATTTCATTTCTTTAAACTCTTTTATTGTTCTAACCGTAAAATTATCCATGTTCCTTATAAACTTTTCAAAATAGCCAATAAAAGATTTTTTTATAAAAATTTTATCCTGCCAGTCAAAATTTCTGTTATATTTTTTCAGATAATTGTTAAATTGTTCCCTGAAATTATTATCAGATATAATGACAGAACTATAGGAATTAAAATTTATAAATGAAAGTGTTTTTGAAGGAATGGAAAAAATATTATCATAATAATTTTCCCTGCTGATAATCATTAAATCCATTTTATACTTTTTAAAATCATCTAAAAGATTTTCAAAATGAATATATTTTAAATGGTTATATCTTTTACCGTACCTGCTTTCCATATATCTTGATGCATAGGAATTGTTTAAAAAACCGGATTTAATATTTGCTGTTAATTTATTGATATTAATTTTTTTTCTGCTATCAGTCTGAGTCAGAAAATAGATCCCATAAGACAAAAAGGGCAGGGAAAGCTGATTTTTATAAGGCTGTTTATCAGGATGAGATATAATTATCTCCAATTTCCTCATCCCGTAATCTTTAACCATTTTGTCTTTATTCAATTTCTTTATGCTGTAATCTTTAATGTTTCTGTATTTTAAAAAATCCTTTATTATCTGTCTGGTTATCCTGCCATCTGAAGTTTTAAGATAGTTTTTATCAATACCTATCCTTATTTTTCTGTTAATCTTTTTCTTAACTTTAAGAATTTTATTGAAATCTATTGTAAAATTTTTTGTGATCTTAATCTGTCCGCAGGATAATAAAATGATTATAAAAAATATCAGATACAGTCTTTTCATCTGTTATATTTATATATAATGGTCGGGCAATGCCCGGCCATTTAAATCTCTTTTAATATATCGTTTGATCTTTCTATAAATTTAATCAGTCTTTCACCCTTTAATTTATTCTGAGCCAAAAGCGCCAGATCATAAATATGATTGATACTATTTTTAATTTTATCAGCATTTTCACTATTTTCGCTCAAAGATAATAGTTTTTTTACAAATTCATTGTTTGAATTAACTATCAGGGTATGATCTTCAATAACATCCTCATCCTCTTCAAATTTCTTCTGCATAAAGCTCATTTCCTTGAATCTCCTCATGAATTCCGATAAAACTATAATTGCGGGGGTCTCAGCTGTCTTCAAAGGTTTGACCTCGATCTTTATCTTATCCTTAAGCTTTTCATTATTTTCCTTAAGCTCCTTTTCAAAGAATTCCCTGATCTTGTCATCTGAAGTTTTATTATCCCCGTCTTTTATCTTGGCATTTGACTCTTCCTCGGTCAAAGAATCATGTGCATCGCTGTCGATCCTTGAGAATGAAATCTTATTGTCCTTCATTTCCAAAAACTGGATAAAATGAACATCTATCATTGTGTTCAAAACAAGAGCCTCCATGCCCTGAGCTTTGATCATATTTATATAAGTTGCCTGTTCTTTTTCATCCGAAGCATATAGAATAGTCAGCCTTCCGTTTTTTTCTTTCAGAATACCTTTGTTCTTTTCTTTGTATTCTTCCAGTGTTTTATAAACACCGTCTGTAGTTTTAAAAATAATAGTATCCTTAACCCTCTCATAAAACTTTTCATCTCTCATCATGCCGAACTTAACAAAAATATTTATGCCTTCCCAGTCCTTTTCAAAGGTAGCTCTGTCCTTTTTAAATAGATCCGTCAATTTATCGGCAACTTTCCTTGTTATATGTTCTGAAATCTTTCTAACATAAGGGTCATTCTGGAGATATGATCTTGAAACATTCAAAGGAAGATCAGGAATATCCAGCGTACCCTGAAGCAGTGTTAAAAACTCAGGGATGATCTCCTTTGCATTATCCGAAACAAATACCTGGCTGCAGTAAAGTTTTATCCTGCCCTTTGAACTGTCAAGTTCATGCTTGATCTTCGGGAAATACAGAATGCCTTTCAGTCTGAAAGGTACTTCAACATCGAGGTGTATCCAGAACATCGGATCTTCCTCAAAAGGAAAAAGCTTTTTATAGAACTCTTTGTAATCTTCTTCCTTGACATCTCTGGGGGCTTTAAGCCATAGAGGATGCTGATCATTAATGATATTGCCGTTTAATTTGATCGGATACGGCAGAAAGTTGCAGTATTTCTGAATGATCTCCCTGATCGTATGCTCTTCAAGGAATTCCTTCTCATCCTTATTGATATGCAGAATGACCTCTGTCCCCCTGTCTTTTTTGTCTGTATCTTCAAGGGTAAAATCATGGTTCCCCTTATTGTCCCAGTGAACTGCAGGTTCATTAAGATAAGATTTAGTGATTATTTCAACCTCATCGCTCACCATGAAAGAAGAATAAAAACCCAGACCGAAATGTCCGATTATCTGGTTTTCCTCTTTGTTGTCCTTATATTTTGAAATGAAATCCTCTGCACCGCTGAATGCGATCTGGTTGATGTACTTTTTGACCTCATCCCTTGTCATACCTATACCGTTGTCATTGAATGAAAGCGTGCTCTTTTTTTTATCGATCTTTACATCAACTTCAAGTTCACCGAGTTCATCTTTGTACTCACCGATAAGAGAAAGATGCTTTAATTTTGCGCATGCGTCAACCGCATTTGCTATAAGCTCCCTAACAAATATTTCCTTATCGGAATAGAGCCATTTTTTAATGATAGGTAAAATATTATCGGCATGTATCGACAACTGCCCCTTTTCGCTTGTGCTGGAATCAGATTTTTTAGCCATAATATTGCCTCCTAGTAAATAGAATTTATTTTAGTTATTTTAAAATTAAACAAAAAGAAGTAAATAAAGTAGTTAATATTTACATTGTTATAATATAATAAAAAAATGTAGTCAACATTTTTAAAAATTTTATACAATTTGAAATCTTTGTGTCAGGGTTTATACTCGTTTAGATGTATAATGTCAAAATGAATATAGTCCTTTTTTTATTCATCTATTGCACCAAAACAGCGCACATTCTTTGGGCACCATCAGACTCTTTTCATTGTGATCTTGATATTTAAAAAGATTCAAACACAGGTTGCAATTTCCGATTTTTTTTATTATCATATTTAACAGGATGAAAAACAGTATATATTACAGACCTGACCTAATATTACAGAACATGATCAGATTCAACACGACAAATCCTCCCGGAAATGAAGCAGATTGCATTAAATATATAAAAAATTTACTTGCCGATTTAAAGATACCTGTAAAAATATTATATAAAGACGTAAAAAGACCAAACCTTTTCTGCAGATTGAAGGGACAAAGCTCTGATAATCCTCTTTTATTGTACGGACATGTTGATGTAGTCACAACGACAAATCAAAAATGGGATATTGATCCTTTTAAGGGGATCAAAAAAGATGGATATATATGGGGCAGAGGCGCTCTTGATATGAAAGGACCTCTGGCTATGATGATCAGTGCATTCTGCAGGGCAAAGATTGAAAACATCACACTTCCTCAGGATGTTATCCTCTGCATTTTAAGCGATGAAGAAAATAACAGTGAATACGGGGCAAAATACCTGACAGAAAAACATAAAGAGCTTTTTAAAAATGTTAAATATGCAATAAGCGAATTCGGAGGATTTCCTTTCACATTAAGTAAAAGGAATTTTTATCTTATTGAAATAGCACAGAAAGGGATATGCAGGATTAAGATCGATATAACAGGTAAAAGCGGTCATGGATCAGGCTTGAATATAGACAGTGCAACAGCAAAACTTTCAAGAATTTTGTCCAGATTAAATAAAATCCTGCTTCCTGTTCATGTTACTCAACCTGTTTCTATAATGTTAAAAGAAATTTCGAATAATTTGAAGTTTCCGTTAAATTTTATTATTTCGTTATTCAGATATAAAACAGCTGCAACTGTACTATTGAAGATGTTTAAAAAACAATTCAGCTTCTTTCAGCTTGTATTGAGGAACATTGTTAATCCGACAATCATCGAGGCTTCGGATAAAATTAATGTTATACCTGAAAAAATCACAGTTAAAATGGACGGAAGGATACTGCCAGGCATCACATGTGCAGAATTCAAAAAAGAGGTCGCCTCCGTAGTTGGAAAAGAAGCAAAGATTGAAATTATTGAAAATGAAACTTCAAAAGAAAATGTGGACTTGAAACTTTTCAATACTTTGAAAGAGATTCTCCTTGAGTCGGAAAAAGAGTGCATTCCAGTTCCTTTCCTGCTTCCAGCTACCTCTGATGCAATATATTTTTCAAAGCTCGGTATTCATACATACGGATTCACCCCATTCAAGATCGAAGACGGGAAAAATTTTCTCCAGTTGATACATTCGGGAAACGAAAAAATTTCTGTTGATTCATTGTATTTCGGATCGGAAGCGATATTTAAACTCTTGCAGAGAATGAAATAAAAATTATAAAGGAAGTTTTTATTCTGTCTATAGACTTTTTCCTGTATGCGATTTTTTACTTTGCATCCGCATTTTTTGCAAAGTCGGTAACTACAAATTTCTCCACATCGATCTTGCCTGACATTGCACTTACACTTGAAGTGAGATAATTCTGTATTTTTTCAAAATCCTGCATGTTCGGCATTAATTCAGTATATAAAACCCTGTCCTTCGGTTTTGTCAAAACTTTCTCGATCAATTCGGCAGGCTGGTTCAAAAAAGATGCTCCGACTTTTGCTGCCACATCAGGTTTTTGATCAACTAAAATACCTGATTTAACAAAACTTGTACATAATTCCTGAACAGCTTCCGGGTATTTTTGAATGATATCTTCCTTAACTACAAAGACACAGCAGGGATGATTGGGCCAAAGTTCCTTTGACAGCTTGAACTCATCACCATAACCGTCAGCTACAACTCTTGAACCGTAAGGTTCTGCAACAATGAACCCGCCTATATCTCCATTTTCATCCCATGACATTACTTCTGGTATCTGAGCCGGCGCTACAACATCAAAAGAGACATCTTTACCTGGACCTACATCCAGACCTTTTTCCTTTAGCATTTGATGAAAAAGCATCATATGAATGGAAAGATCAAAAGGAATTAAAACTGTTTTACCTTTAAAATCTTCTACTTTTGAAATGTTTATCCTGTTATTTTTAATTATAACACTGCCGTTCTTATGCCCCAGCAAAACCAGTTTTATTTTTAATCCGGAATGAAAAAGTTCCATTGCATAAGGAGCAAGTATAAAAGCCGCATTGATTTCTCCGCTTTTTAAACTGTCACCTATATAATCCCATCCTGTAAGAGGTAACGTTTCAATTGTACAGTGCTGAAAAGTTTCCACTTCTTTTAATAATTTTGATTTTGTAATTCCGAGAATTAAATGATCTGTTATTAAAAGATGACCTATCTTAATAAGAGGTTTTTCCGGCATATTAAATCCTAAATGCGGTCTTAAAAAAAAGTAATACTGTTAAGGAATAAATCTTTTTATCACGGAAACAAGTCTTTCAAGGACTTTTTTCCTGTCAAGAGGTTTAATGATATAATTTTTTGCACCTAAAAGCAATGATTTCTTTACCAGTTCCTGTTTTCCCAAAGCGCTTATCATTACTACTTTGGCATTTTTATCAAACTCAATGATCTTTTCCAATGCGGTAATTCCATCCATCTTAGGCATAGTAATATCCATAGTTACAAGATCTACCTTCGGATGATATTCTTTATATTTTTCTACAGCTTCTTCTCCGTCACTGGCAGTATCTATCACATTGAATTTTTCTGATGTTAATATTTGAGACAACTGCTTTTTAACAAAAATTGAATCATCAACAATTAAAATATTATAAGAAGAACCGTCTGCCTTTAAACCGTCAGCCGGTTTTGCATTTAAAGTAGGGAAATCTGAACTCGCTTTCATAATTTAATCCTTTATATAACTATAAATTCTTAACATATAAAATGTCAAGAAATAATTTTAAAAAAAAAAATTTAATTTTTTTTATCCAACCTCAATTTTACCGTTTTCTGATGAAATGGTTATGGTTTTTGCTTCAGGATTTTTAAAAATAAAATCACTTGCACTGGCAATAACTTCCTTTTCAAAAACTTTTTCAAGATTCCTTACTCCGAGTTTTTTACTGTAGCCGTTTTCCAGAATATAATCAACAAATGTTGAGTTGAATTTCAAGGTTATTCCTCTTTTCTCAAAATTTTTAATGGTTTTTTTCATGATTAATTCAGTTAAAATATCCCTTGCTGTATCTTTTTCAATCGAATTAAATATTATCACATCATCGATTCTGTTAATAAACTCAGGCGTAAAATAATCAAGAAGCTGAACATCCGCTTTTGCGGCTCTGGAAGCAAAACCAATTACAGATGTTTCAGAGCCGCCTACTGCATTGCTTGTCATAATTATTGTTACATTTGAAAAATATACTATTCTGCCCTTTGTATCGGTAATTTTACCTTCATCAAATATTTGCAGGAATAATTTTAATACTTCATTATGAGCTTTTTCAATTTCATCAAGTAAAAGAAGAGACGACGGATTTTCCGTTATCTTTGCGGTAAAAAAAGGGATGTCATCGTGCCCCACATAACCCGGAGGCGAACCTATCAGTTTGCTCACCGAATGAGGTTCACTAAATTCAGACATATTCAAAGATAAAAGCTTGCTCTCAGAACCGAATAAAAAAGAGGCAAGCTGTTTTGCAAGATATGTTTTCCCGACACCGGTAGGTCCTGCGAAAAAGAAAACTCCGTCCGGTCTGTGAGGATTTAAATCAAGTTTTTGTTTTGCCGCCCTTATTATTGAACTTATCCTATTTATTGCTTCATCCTGACCAAAAACGCGCTCATTAAGAAATTTTTCCATATTCAGCAGGTTTCTTCCCTTATCTTCTTCAGTTTCAATGAACCTGATCCCGACAAACTCACCTATGATGTCCTTGATCACCAGTTCATCTATTTTTTTCTTATTGTCCAGAGCGCTTCTTGAAAAAACCTTTTCAAGTATATCAATCGCTTTATCCGGAAAACTCCTGTTTTTTATCTCTTCATTTGCAAGATCAACAATCAGTTTTAAAAGTTTATCTTCAATGGTTATTTTATAATATTCTTCCATCTTAGCTTTTAATCTTTTTAGTATCTCAAGCGTTGATTCATTGTCAAGCTCCTCTATGTCAACCTTATAAAACCTTCTGTCCAGAGCCGAATCCTTCTGGAAATATTTTTTATATTCTTCATTTGTAGTTGCACCTATGCACCTTAATTCTCCTCTTGCCAGGGCAGGCTTTAATATGTTTGCGGCATCAAGAGAACTTGCGTCAGTCTCTCCTGCGCCTACCACAGTATGTATCTCATCGATAAAAAGTATCATGTCATTCCTTGATTGAACTTCATCAATAATTCGTTTTAATTTTTCTTCAAACTCGCCCCTGAATTTTGTGCCTGCTATGAGCATACCCATATTGACCTCTATGATTTTTTTATCCTTAAAAAAATCAGGGACTTCACCGTTCACTATTTTTTGCGCAATGCCCTCCACTATCGCTGTCTTACCAACACCTGCATTTCCTACAAGTATGGGATTATTTTTTTTGATATTAAAAAGTATTTCAAGAACATTTCTTATCTGTTTATCCCTGCCTAAAACCTCAAAAAGTTTTCCTTCCTTTGCAAGCTTTGTTAAATTCCTTCCGAATTTCTCTGCATAAAACTCATCAGTCTTTTTCTCTTTAATTTCATCAATCTTTACTTCTGGCTGAATATTATTCCCATCCTTAACAGAAACTTCATCGAAATATTCCTTTAATCTCTCTGGATCAAACAATTTACTCTCATTTTTATATGTTTCAGGTTTTAAGTCCTCATTTTTAAGTCCCTGCATTTTTTTTATTTCTTCAGGATATTCTTTTTCCAGCCTTTTTATTTCATTAATTGAAGGTTCATAGTTAGGATCTGATTCAAGGGCTTTTTTATACATTTCATAAGCTTTCTTTGTTTTTTCAGTGCAGTCAAAAACAAGTCCTATATTGTGAAGTGCATACTTATATTTACTGTCGATTTCCAATGCTTGAGTGTAATAATACATTGCTGTTGTATAATCTGTATCATTATAGTATAAAATGCCCAGGTTGTTTAAAGAGGCGATATATTTCGGGTCTATCTGAAGTGCCTTATATAGATATGCCTTTGCTTTTTCTCTTTCATCCTTTTTTTTATAAATTGTCGCAAGATTGTAATATGGATATTTATAATCAGGAAAAGCCTTTATTGACTTCTTAAAATAATCCTCTGCAATGTCTAATTTATTAAAATCCAGATTATATAAACCCAGTTCATTCAAAGCAGGATAATAATCATCTTTGATTTTTAAAGCTTTTTCAAACCATTCACTGGCTTCTTTCCTGATTTCTTCATCCAGAGGATTTTTTTCTGCAAGGGACAAACCTATATTGTAATATCCCCAGTAAAAATCCTTATTCTTTTCCACAGCATTTTTATAACACCTTATCGCATTTTCATAATCAAAAAAATCATAATATACGTTCCCCAAATCATTCCAGATATTCGCTTCTGTATCATTAATTAAAAGACTTTTTTCATAATATTTTATTGCAGTTTGCTTATTTCCTATAGCAAGCTCTATTTTCGCCAGTTTCTGATATGACCTGTAATGATCAGGGTTTAACTTTATGATCTTTTCATAAAGTTCTTTTGCCCTATCATAATCATTACCGTAAAAATGATTATTTGCTTCTTCAAAAAGTTTATAATAATCATCAGCCATTTCTATCTCCGATAAAGAAATCTTTAATGATTTTTTAAATCATTTTATAAATATAACTGTTTTATATCTTGATATTATTGCATATAACAAATAAATATATAAAAGATAAAAACAAAAAACAATATAAATTTAAAAAAAAACAGAATATGAGCATAAATATTAAATAAATCTTAAAGTTTCTATATTTTTTAATATATTTAGTTGATTTATTATTATATAAAATGTTATAATATTTATAATCTTAATTCACATAAAGTTTTTTTAAAATATGATTGTTATTGTAAAAAATTATTTTTTTGTCATACTAAATAAGACAGCGATTTAATGTAATATTATGGCAGACTGAACAATTGCCATTAAGATAGTTAGATTATGAGCAATAAACATAATAAAATCGATATTCAGATCAATAATGAAAATTCAGATAATATATTTTTCTCTCAAGAACTCTTTAATCTTTTAAAAAAAGGCTATACAATCATAGATATTAATAACAACAGTAAAAATTTAATATTAAACATAAATGATAAGCTCGACTGTAATTGCAGCATAATCAGTTATTCCTCAAACAATTATGAGTCATTAAAATTAAAATATGAATTAAAAAATTTGAAAAACCATCTGGTATTCAATACAACATTCGACAATAATTCATTGAACAACAACAGCGCTGATGTGATCATTGGAAATAATATCTTAAGTCATAAAAATAAGAAAATTTCAAGTGAAATAAACAGGGTGTTGAACAAGAACGGCAAAATTTATTTTATAGAAAATATCCTGCTTAATAAATTACCGAATAACATTTATTCGCGTAATGAAATCAATCCTGTTGGCAACATTACAAAAATCATAGAAAGAAATCTTAAATATATAAAAGACTGTGAATACAGAATAAAAATAACAGGCATAGGAAAATTTAATTATAACTCAGATGATTATAACGGATATCTTGAGTTTTGCGATATTTTTAAAGCTAATGTGCTAAAAGACAAAAATCTAATGAATAATATTTTAACTTTTATTATTAAAGGCAGCCTGATTTACTCAAACAAAGCCGCTTAATTTCAAACATCAAGTTTTAAACCAACAAGGCATTCATCTATTTTTTTTATCTCTTCTTCAGTCAGCATAAAATCACAGGCTTTTGCATTTTCTTCAGCCTGCATCTCATTTCTTGCACCTACAAGAGCAATTGTTATGCCCTTTCTCTGAATGGTCCAGTTTATTACAAGCTGTCCGAGCGAAATATTCCTTTTTTCTGCAAGAAATCTAATTTTATCCAGGAAATCATTTATTCTTTCTATATTTTGATTTTTGAAATAAGGATTATTATTCCTGTTATCGCCACTTGGAAAAGTCTGACCTGTTTTAATTTTCCCGGTCAGCAAGCCTCTCTGTAATGGACTGTATGCAATGATGCTTATATTATTTTCAATGCAATACGGTATGACATTTTCTTCATAATCTTTTTTTAGCATACTGAAAGGAACCTGATTTGAAACTATATCAAAATTTTTACAAATCTCTATTAAATTATCAAGAGAATAGTTGCTGACACCTCCTGCTCTGATTTTGCCCTGTTTTTGCAAAGTCTGGAATGCTTCCATTGACTCTTCGGCTGAAGATGTTTCATCATGCCAGTGTATCTGATATAGATCAATATAATCAGTTTTCAATCTTTTTAAACTTCTTTCACACTCCTTGATAATGCTTTCCTTACTTGAATTTTTATACAATCTGACAGATCTGCCTTCATTATCGATTGTATCAAAGTGAACATTATTGTTTTTTAAATCCCATGTGACACCGCATTTTGTCAATATCTGAAATTTATCCCTCCTGCCTTTAATCGCCTCAGATATAATTTCCTCGCTCAAACCAAAACCGTAAACCGGAGCTGTATCAATTGAAGTAACGCCAAGATCATACGATTTATTAATTGCTTTAATAGATTCAATTTTGTCGGTTCCTCCCCAGCTCCAGCCGCCGATCGCCCATGCTCCGAAAGTTATTGCAGAAAGCTTAATATCGGTTTTACCCAAAGTTCTGTAAATCATTTTTATTCCCCGTAATCTTTAAATTGTTATTATTAACTTTTATTATTTAATTATTACTCATTTTTTCACAATATTTAAGTACCGCTTCCTGAAGAGTTTTTTTCTTAAAAGGTTTAATAATTATATCATTCATTCCTGCTTTATAGCATTTTCTTTTTTCCTCTTCAAAAACATTTGCCGTAAGTGCAATAATCGGAACTTTTAAATTCTTTTTAGTGCTCCTGATCATTCTTGTAGCTTTATAACCGTCCATTTCAGGCATCTGCAGATCCATAAAAATCAGGTCATAACTGTTTTTCTTAAACAACTCAACCCCTTTTTTACCGTTTTCAGCAAAATCGATACTGCATCCGATATCTTCAATATGATGCTTTATTATCTTTCTAATTAATTCATGATCCTCAACCACCAGTATTTTAAAATTTTTATACTTTTCAGAAAGTAATAATTTATTGTCTATTTCTTCATCTGAAACTTCAGTTTCATTAGAAATTTCAAAACAGATTTTGAACCAAAATGTTGAACCTTTTCCTTCCCTGCTTTCAAAACCTATTTCACCTCCCATAAGTTTTACCAATTGTCTTGATATGGAAGTGCCCAGTCCGGTACCGCTGTATTTTCTTGTAAATTCAGACTTGACCTGTTCAAAATTTCTGAACACAATATCATGCTTATCTTCAGGAATTCCAATACCGGTATCTTTTATTTTAAAAACAATTGTTATATTGTCTAAATCTTTTTCTTCACATTCAAGTATCAAGTCAATATTCCCCTTTTCAGTGAATTTTATTGCATTGCCTATCAAATTTATTAATACCTGTCTGATCCTTAATTCATCTCCGATTATCATTTTAGGAATTTTTTGATCGATTTTATAACTAAATTTCAATCCTTTTTTTTCGGCTATAATTATATATGCTATATTTAAAGAATTTATCAGTTCATAAATATTGAATTTTTCTATGATCAATTTCAATTTTCCAGCTTCAATCTTTGACAGATCCAAGATCTGATTTATCAAAGTCATTAAATTTTCTGATTCATTGATTATCATCTTTAAAAACTTCTTCTTCTCTTCCTTATTCTTTTCATTCATTATTATTTCTGTTATGCCTATTATGCAATTTAGGGGAGTTCTTATTTCATGACTCATATTTGCCAAAAAAGTGCTTTTTGCCTTATTAGCTTTTTGCGCTTCTTCTATCGCAAACTGAAGCTGGTCATTTACCTTTTCAATATCCGCTGTTCTCTCTTTTACCTTTCTTTCAAGCATTATATTCTGTGATTCCAGCTCCAATAACAGCTTTTCCCGTTCCTTTTGAGACTTTTCAAGTTCTATTCTGATCTTATAACCCTGGAGAGCATTGCTTAAAAAGTCTTTAATGATGCTCCAGTGGGATTCTGTTAATGTATCTATTTCAAAGATAATAAATCCTATGGGGCTGTTCTTAAAGCATAATGAAAGCAGAATTAAATTCTTGAAGTTATAATCTTTTATAAAATCTTTTGGTATTAATTCAATAGTATCAAAAAGATAGCCTTCGGTGTTTTTATAAATTATTAAATTCTTAGACAACGCATATATTAATCTTGATTTGCGAAACGGATTATTTGCATCTTCATAAACGGAAATATAGCACCCGGTAATTTTAAGTTCATTTAAAATATTATTTATCTTAGAAAGAAGATCTTCAAGATCAAAAGTAGTTAAAATATTATTGCTTATTGAAGATATAGTGGTGATTTTTTCTCGTGTTTCAACATTCTTGATTTCTATAATATAAGTTTCTATTCTGTTTATCTGATATCTTGCCTGATGTAAAAGAAATTCGGCTCTATGAAGATATTCTATTTCATTTAGATCAGGTAAAATCACTGATCTCATTAATGTTATTATATCCTGCCAGAAATAAACAGTAGTCAGATTGTTTTTTGTTTCATTTAACAACAATACTAAATTTATTAAAAAATCATTTGATTCTTTATTATAAATATTATTAATGAAATCATGATATAACTTCATCATAGAACTAAAATTAAGATTTTTATCAGGGAGAATATCATTTAATAATTTGATAAATTCCTTGCCTTTGTTTTTCAATTGATCAGTTGAATTTATTTTTACAGATTCTATATTTACAGGGATTTCATTAATTTCATGATCCTTAATTAATTCATTCTGAATTTCTACACATCCGCATGATTCTCTGCAAATAATATTAACTCCTGTATAAGATATATCCGGCACTTCTTTCTTATCAAGTAAATCGAAAATTAATTCTGCTGCTTTTTTCCCCAGCTTGTAAAAACCTGTGTCAACGGTTGTCAAAGGTATCAATGATGATTTTGATCTCTCACTGTTGTCAAAACCTGTAACAAAAACATCATTTGGTATTTTTATGCCTCTTGATGTCAGCTCCATAATCACACCGCCTGCCATAGAGTCGCTGCAGCAAATCACAGCTTCAATATCCTTTTTTATTTTAAGATTTTTATAATCCAACAGATCACGCATTGCATTCAAACCGCCCAAAAAAGAAAAATTATAAGGATTTGAAACAGCTGAAGGATTTAATTCTATGTTATTGTTTTTACAGTAATTTTTAAAAGCTTCGAGTCGTTGAACAGAATACAGGTGATTTATCGGTCCGTTTATATAGGCAATTTTTTTTACACCGTGCTTTTTATTAAGATGGTCCATTATCTGACAAATACCTTCATTATTATCAATTAAAACAGAAGGCAATCCTTTAAAAATATGAGCAATATTAATTATAGGGATTTTTGAAAATTTTTTATAAAACTGTTCCTGTTCTTCCTGTTTTAAATTTCTTAACAGATTTGAAGCCCAAATAATAATGCCGTCTATCATACCGGGTTTTATATGTTCATATGCAAGATTATCTGATATATAATAATCCTGCATATTATTTATTCTGTTACCTATTGCGGTAATCAGATTTGCATTTTTTTCATTTATAACGGAAAATATTCCGCTGTAAAGCTCAGATTCAACTTTTATATCAAATCTTAAATTAGGCGTAAAAAAACCAATTGTGGAAATTCTTTTAATCAGCATTAAAAAATAATAATTCAAAATTACTAAAAAGTCAATTCTAATGATTTTAATTATTATAATTATTTTTCAAACATTTTCAAATAATAGGTCAGTATTTTTAAATCATTCTGAAGTTCCTGATAAGATTTCAAAAGATCATTAATATCCTTTTTCTTTGAGGACAATTCCATGTTGAACAATGTTTCAGCTATCTTATTGGCAAATATGCTGAATGCACAGCCTTTCATTTTATGAGTTTCCTTTAATAAAAAATCATAATCATTTTTTAAAATAGCTTCCGAAAATAAAGGCATCTGTCCGGTAATATCATTAATAAAATCATTTATCAAACTTTTGATCATCTCTCTATCATTATCAAATTCTCTTGAAAGCTCTTCAATGTCGAGTATGTCCTTATTAAATTTAAAATCCTTTTCCATATTAAATAATATAAAACAAATTGATAAAATTTAAAAATAAATTTTATTAATTTATAAAAGAATATAATTTTTTAATTTCTTCTTTCCAGAGCATATCGTTTATGGTTTCCAATATCAAAGGTATATTATCCAGTCTTTTATCATTCATGATCCACTTAAACGTCTGCCACCCAATAAATCCTTTTCCTAAATTTTCATGTCTGTCTACCCTGCTTTTATAATCAGTTTTTGAATCATTCAAATGCATTCCTTTAAGATATTTAAAACCGATTATTTCATCAAATTCATCCCACATTTTCTCATAGCCGTTCTTTTTATTTAATTCGTAACCCGATGCAAATGCATGGCATGTATCTATGCAAACCCCAACTCTGTTTTTATCATTGACATTTTTGATAATACTTGAAATCTGGCTGAAACTATAGCCGATATTTGACCCCTGTCCTGCGGTATTCTCAATCACCAGAACAATCTTGTTATTTTTTACATGGATTAAATTTATTGCATCTGATACAAGATCAATGCACTCATCTTCACTTATCCTATTTAAATGACTGCCAGGATGGAAATTTAGCAATGATAAACCAAGCAGTACAGTTCTTTCAGCTTCATCCAGCAAAGCGCTGATAGATCTCTGTCTTGATACAATGTCAGGACTGCCGACATTGATAAGATAACTGTCATGTGCCAAAACATGTTCCGCCTTTATACAGGCACTTTTTAAATTTTCCCCAAAATCTTTTTTATTGATTTCAGAGTATGGTTTAGCCTGCCATTGAAGTTGATTTTTTGTAAAAAAAGCAAATGCTTTCGCTCCTATATCCATGGCATTTAGCGGCGCATTTTCAACACCGCCTACAGTCTTTACATGAGCTCCTACATATTTCATATGCATCCTTATAAAATAATTTGCTTTGTTATTATATCATTTGAGTATATGAATAATATTAAGGCAACAAAAATTTTAAAAAAAAACCAGAACTAGAAAATTTAGTACTCCTATCTATTCTTTTATTTATTCCTTTCTTTTTTTCTCAATTATTTTTTCGGAGATTTAGGTTTTTATTATTTAACCTAAAGTGTAAACACATCTCGGAACGAGGTCATCTACCGTTTCACATTTCCCGGCTACCGAATAGCATTTCTTCACTGTCAATTGTTATTTCTTTAATGTAAGCTGCCATTTCTTCACTGCACTTTCGCATTTCCTTTCCGCCATTTCGCATTG
>JAFGQB010000195.1 GCA_016935915.1 Spirochaetota bacterium | reverse complement strand
ATTTTAAATAAGTAAATTTTAAATTTAAAATTATTTTTTTGCCTGGTATTTTATTAAATATGTCTGATAAAAATCCAAAAGGACATAGCCAGCCGCATACTGCTCTGCCGCTTAATATACCGACTAATAATATTTGACCGATTAAAGCAAATGGAATCTGTTTGTTCAAGAGGCTCATTTGAAATGTACCCAAGGGGCAGGCACCTGTTGCCAGTTCGCATGACTGGCAGTTCATAAAAGGGAATACTCCCAATCCTGTCCTCTTTATTGAGCATACACCTGTTACCCTGAAAATGCCTAGTCTTGCAACAACAAATGTCAGCCATTGTGTGAATCCTCTGTAAATCTTCACTTTTAAATCGAAATCAAAGATTAGGCGTAAAAAAAGCATAATAGGGAAAAAAATAAAAAGCACTATATATAATACTGCATACTCTTTATGCTTAAAGTTGTAAACTTTCCGGCTTGAACTGTCAGGTACTCCAGGCAAAAGATAGTTTATAAAGTTTTTCTGTTTTGGAATGTCAAAATTTCTATAAGTCATCCATTTTGCAGGTAAATAATCATGTTGTGAAATTTTTCCCCATATTAATAATGACAGTCCAAATAAAATGACTATAATTCTGTTTTTGAAAGTGCTGTCTTTTATAAATGAGGGGCGGCTTAATTTCATTACAGTTTATCCTTATTAATTTTTCCGCAGAGCATCAGAAAATCTGTTATGACCAGACAGATCATAGCTCTTGCAATGGGTGCAACTCTGGGTGTTATATTTTTATCATGTCTTCCGTTCACTGAAATCTCTTTTAAATGATTGTCAGCTGTGATGCCTGTTTTAACTAATCCAATGGATGGAGTAGGTTTTACAGAAATTTTAATTTCCAGATCATAGCCTGTTGAAATACCAGCAAGAATGCCGCCGTTGTTGTTTGACTTGAATTTTATTTCTCCATTTTGAATATCAAAATCGTCGTTAAAATCACTTCCTGAGTATTTTGAGCATTCTCTGCCGCGTCCTATATCAACGGATTTAACTGATCCGATACTTATAAGTGCCCCTGCAATCCTTGAATCAATGCCTTGGAATACAGGTTCACCAATTCCCGAAGGAATTCCTGATACTGTAATTTTTATTGCCCCGCCTGTGGAATCTTTTCTTTTGGAAATTTTTAAGACCTTATTCAGTGCTTTATTTTTTGTATTTTCATTTTTTATTTTAATGCCTGCAAGCTCGATAATTTCAGTATTTATGGAAAAATTATTAAAATGAGTTTTGATTATTTTTTCAGCTATATATCCTGCTGCAAGTCTGGCTATACATTCTCTTCCGCTTGCTCTTCCTCCGCCTGTGATACTATTTATATTATATTTTTTATAATAGGTATAATCACCGTGCCCGGGTCTGAAAACTGTTGTTATATTGGAATAATCTTTTTTAATGAAATCAATATTTTTTATTACTATCGAAATGGGGGTTCCGAGTGTTCTGCCTTCATTAATGCCGGATAACAGCTCTACTTCATTTGGCTCTTTTCTTTCAGTTGCAATCTCCAAAATCGGTCTGTCGTTTTCTTTTAAATAGCTTGTCAATTCATATTGGTTTAAAGGCAGACCTGATGGACAGCCGTCGATCACAACACCAACAGCTGGACCGTGAGATTCACCCCATGTAGTTATTTTAAATATATTACCGAAACTGTTCATTAATGCACCCCGAATATTTAATTAAAAATTATATGCAAAACCGATTTTTAAAGTTACATTTGAACCGATCTTTTGTTCCGGCCAGTTTGCATAATTAAATCCTGCCAGTAAACAGTCTCCTCCTTTGTTTTCATCCGGAGAGTTGAAAGCATAATTATAAATTCTGCTTTTCTCATCATATTCGCTGATATGATCTTCTCCGTCTATGTAATAATTGGTTAGAACAACTCTTATCATAGGATAGTTAACCATATTGAAAACAGTTGCTATTCTGAAATGGAGTTTTTTCGTTATCGGAACATACCATCCGAATTCACCTTTAAAGGACGGTTGCGGCAGGTAATATTTTACAATAACAAGTTTTGCTGCTTTATCATCAACATTTGTAAATTCCCATGATTCATAGCTTACAAGGAATCCTACTCCTATACCTATGCCGATATAAGGAACAGCAGGATGATCATAAGGTTTATACATGATCATGGGTACAATATTCGGAGCAACTGACCATTCCCAGTTTGTTGTTACAGGAGTTGTGCCTGCCTGTGTTTCGGTATTTACTTTCCTTCCGTCTGTGGTTATATACTTGTAAAATCCGAAAACAGTATCAAAAGGTATAGAAAAATATATTAATGGATGGAATTTAATTGTTATTCTAAGATCAATGTCTATACCTCCATTAGGATTCCAATAGATGTCGTCATTTTGATAAGTGTCGATATAATTTGCATTAACAGGAATTGCATAACCCGCCATTAATTCTAAAAATACCGGTGATTTTGGTTCTTTGCCTTTCGCGGTTGTTCTTTTTAAAGGATACAACAGATATGCAATTAAAATAATCAAAATAAGGAAAAAACATTTTTTATTCATTTAATCCTCCAGTTTTTAAATAATTGTATAAGAGAAGTCCCTGTAGAAATATCCGGATGAAGATGATAGCAGTTTATATTCTCTAATGTAATAAATAGAGAGATTTAAAGTCTGTTCTATTGATAATATATCAGTATTGATTTTATAGTCTGAGTATCTGTTATAAAGAGGAAGTCTTTCATTTAAGACAGATTTTATTTCTTCTTCAAGGGATAATCTTGTCAAAGGCGGTCTGTAATAACTTTTTTCAAGCCTTTGCTTTATTATATTTGCATCACAGTTTAAAAAAATCACTACTCCGTTTTTTTTGATATTTTTAATATTATTATAATTTAAAACAGCTCCACCGCCCAAATCAAGAATTTTATAGTCAAATGATGAGTATTTTTTTATTAATCTAGCCTCTGCGGCTCTGAACTTTTCCCAACCGTATTTTTTGATGACTTCAGGTATTGTTAAACCGAAATAATTTTCTATCTCTTTGTCGATCTCGAATCTTTCCCAGTTAATGGTTTTTTCAAGAAGTGCGGATATCGTGGATTTACCTGAACATCTGTAGCCTATGAAAGATATATTCATACTGCCTCTTATACATGAAAAATATAATAATCACAGAACATGAGGCGGAAAGCAAACTTATCAACTTTTTAGATAATCATAAAATATAAAAATACTTTTTATAAATATATCAATAAACTTTTCATCACATATTCTGCTGATTTTAATATATGATTAATTGAAT
>JAFGQB010000028.1 GCA_016935915.1 Spirochaetota bacterium | reverse complement strand
GCTGTTTTTTCTTCAGGTGCGCCTAAAAATGAAGCGGGTCCTGTTACTGCAAAAACTGCTCCGATCTTTATTGTCGGTTTTGCTTTGCAGGAAAAAAGAACAGCAATGACAGCTAAGACAATAATACAAATTTTTAAAAATAATGACATTTTTTTCATACATTAATCTCCTTTTTTATTAAATGAACTGATTAAAAATCAGCTGATTACAAACCATATAAATCCTGATCATCTAAAAGTTTAAACCCGTTTTTCTCAAGTAGTGCTTTTACTTTTTCGATATCGACAACTTCTACACAGTAAACCGCTTTATTCCCCGAATCAATGATAAATGCATAAGAATCATTGATATTAATATTATTTTCCGCAAATATATCAAGTATATCATCAAGTCCTCCCGGGGAATCATCTATTAAAATAGCCAGAATTTCTTTTAAAGCGCAAGCAAAACCTTTATCCGATATTGTCATATAAGCTTCATTTGGTTTATCAACAATAGTTTTGATTAATCCGAAGTCTTCTCTTACCTGTATGGTAAGCGCCCTTAAATTTATTTTTTTTTCTTTTAATAATCCTGTAATAGCCTTTAATCTTCCTGGTTTATTATCAATAAAAACATTTAATTCTTTTGCCATAAAATATCCCTATAATTTACTTCTTTCATCTATTACTCTTTTCGCCTTGCCTTCAGAAACAGGCAAACTGCCCGGTTCATGAAGTTCAACTGTCGGGTTAACAATAATTGCAGATTTAATATGATCTGCAATTCTTTTTTTTAAGCTGTCAAGCTCTGAAATTTCACCTTTAAACATCTTTGAATAAATTTCCACCTTAACTGTTAATTTGTCTAAAGCGCCCTTATTGGTTAAGAATATCTGATAATTTGTTCCTACCTCAGGATATTTCATTATTACCTCTTCTATTTGCGATGGAAAAACATTTGCTCCATTAATTATCAGCATATCGTCTGTTCTGCCGGTTATCCTTGAAATCCTTCTATGCACCCTGCCGCATTCACATCTACCTTTATAAACATGTGTCAGATCCTTTGTCCTGTATCTTAAAATCGGGGTTGCTTCCCTATCCAGTGTTGTGAAAACGATTTCTCCCTGTTTCCCGTCTTCCAAAACCTTACCTGTTACAGGATCTATTATTTCCAGAATAAAAAAATCTTCCCATGTATGCATTCCGTTTTTATATATGCATTCAAAGCTGACACCGGGACCGTTCATTTCGCTCAATCCATAAGAATTATAAACATCAATTTTAAGCAAATCTTCAAGTTTTTTTCTGGTCTGTTCACCGTAAGGCTCTGCTCCTAAAAATGCTCTTTTCAAGCTCAATTCGCTTAAATTTATCCCTTCCTCAACTATTATATCATAAATATGCAGCATGTAGCTTGGAGTTGCATGAACAACAGTAGTTTTAAAGTCCTTCATCATCTGAATTTGTCTTTTTGTATTGCCGGATCCCGCAGGTATTACTGTCATGCCGATTTTTTCCGCGCCATAATGCATGCCGAGTCCGCCTGTGAATAAACCATAACCTGTCATATTCTGAAAAATGTCCTTTTTTGTTGCACCTGCTGCCATCATACATCTTGCGGTCAAAAAAGCCCAGTTCTCAATATCATTTCTGGTATGATAAATAACTGTCGGGACTCCTGTTGTGCCGCTTGAAGTATGAAGCCTAATAACATCATCCATATCAACGGAAAGAAATCCTTTAGGATAACTTGACCTTAACTCATCTTTTGAAGTAAAAGGAATTTTTTTAAAATCTTCAAAAGATTTAATATCCCTGCCTGATTTTATTCCGATACCGTTTAATCTTTTTTTATAAAATTCAATTTTTAATGCCTGATCAACAGTTTTTACTAATTTTGTCAGCTGAAGTTTTTCAAGATATTCCCTGTCAAGAGTTTCATTTTTTTTATCAAAATAATTAATTTCCAAATCTAATTCCTTATTATTTAATATCATCATTTGTTATGATTTTAATGCCGTTTTTCTTTAAAACTTTTAATGCTTCATCCGGATTATCAAATCTGAATGTCATGTAGGCATTATCTGTATGCTGTTTTACAAATGCATGCATGTATTCAATATTGATATTGCCGTCATTTAATATTTTTAATATTTTTGCAAGTCCTCCGGGTTTATGTTCAACTTCAACAATAACAACATCTGTTAAATTTGCTGCAAAACCATTTTCTTTCAGCGCTTTCATTGCCTCTTCAGGTTTATTGACAACTGTCCTTAATACCCCGAAATCTTCGGTTTCCGCTATGGTTAGAGCCAGGATGTTTATATTATTTTTACCCAGCAATGAACAAACATCATATAAACGTCCCTTTCTGTTTTCCAGAAAAATCGATAATTGCGTCATTTTCATAATATTAACTCCTAAGATAATTTCTCACAGATTTTACAGAGAAAACAAAAAAATCACCCTGTTTTTTCCCTCTGTGATCATAATGAACCAGCAGTTCACTTGTTCATTTTTGTTCGAGTCAACGACTCTTGAACACTCCTTTTAATTATATGAAAAAAATCAAATATTCCTTTTGTCAATAACTCTTACTGCCTTGCCTATGCTTCTTTCAATTGATCTAGGTTCAAGCAGTTTAACCTTTACGCTAACACCCAGCATTGACTCTATCTCATCCTGAATCTTATTCTCAAACTGGGTAAGTTTTTTTATCTCGTCTGAAAAGATTTTTTGTTCCACTTCCACATGAATTTCAAGAGTATCGAGATTTTTGCTCGATCTGTCTACGACAAGTTGATAATGAGGTGTTGTACCTTCGATATTAACAAGAACATGCTCAATTTGAGACGGAAATACATTTATTCCTCTAACTACGATCATATCATCTGTTCGACCCTTGATCTTGCTGATCCTCGGGCTAGTTCTTCCGCATTTGCACTGTTTATTTGTCATACTTACAATATCCCTTGTTCTGTATCTTAAAACAGGTATTGCCTTTTTTGTAAACGTAGTGAATACAAGTTCTCCATCTTCGCCTTCTTTTACTGGTTGACCTGTTGTAGGATTAATGATCTCAGGATAAAAAACATCTGAAAAAACATGCAAACCCTCTTTATTAGTACACTCCTGTGCAACACCGGGTCCGATTATCTCTGATAATCCGTAAACATCTGTAGCAAGTATATTCCATGTGTTCTCAATCTGAGTCCTCATTGATTCGCTCCAGGGTTCAGCACCGAATATACCGATCTCCCAGCTTGACTTTCTGGGATCCATGCCCATGTCCTTTGCATCCTCGGACATATACATTGCATAACTGGGTGTACATGCCAAAATCCTCGGTTTAAAGTCCTCCATGATCTTAAGCTGTCTTTTTGTCATTCCTGCAGAACATGGTATAATGGTCAAACCCATTTCAAGAGCACCATAATGAAAGCCCAAGCCCCCTGTAAATAAACCGTAACCGTATGCAATCTGAATAACATCTCCAGGTTTTGCTCCTGCACAGCCTAAAGTCCTTGCCATAACATCAGACCAGAGACCGATATCGTCCTTTGTATAACCGACCAATGTCGGATTGCCTGTGGTTCCGCTTGATACATGAATTTCGGCAAGTTTGCTCTTATTTGAAAAAATGCCGAACGGATAATTGTCCCTCATGTCTTCTTTGGTTGTAAAAGGAAGCTTTGTTATGTCATCAATGGATTTGATATCCTCTATATTAATCCCTTCCTTATCAAATTTATTTTTGTAAAAGGTGGAATTGTTATAGATGTAGTCAAGCATTGACTTTAATCTTTTTGACTGAACCTCCTTTAAATCTTCAAGGTTCATTGTTTCAATTTTTTCATTCCAGATCATAATTAACTCCTGGCTATTAAAAATATTTCTTTATTTTTATCAATAAATTTATTAAAGACATTTTCAATGGCATAAAGCCAGCTTTCTTCACTAATAGGCAAATATCTGGATAAAGCTCCAAGCATATAAGTATTTATCAAATATTTGTCTTTTATTTCATTTTCAGCCTTTTCAAGCCAGTTTAACAGGTCAACACCTTCTTTTTTCAATAAGAATGCCATTCTGTCATGTTCATCCTTGTAAAAAGGAACCAAGTAATCAACATCACCCTCTGGTATAATCGGGGAATAAATTTCTTTGCCGAATCTCAAGTGTGATTCTACGGAGCCTCCTCTTTGAGACATCCCGTGAATTTCAGATTTTTTTGCATTAAAGCCGTCTTTTATTGCTGCAATACCGCATATCTCGCTTGCCTTTAAAACTCCCTGACCCCCGATGCCGCAAAACAGTATATTATAAATTTTATTTTTATTCATTGTTTTTTTCCTATTATTTGTTTTTTTCTTTTTCAGAATCTTCGGTTTTGTACATCCCTTTTTTTGCCACCAGTATACAGGGAAACCTGGTTATTATAACAGACAATTTATCTTCATTTATCCTTTTTTCCATGATTTTTTCAAGTTCTTCCCTTTTATGAGGATTAATAACATCGACATTATCAGCTCCGCATGCTTTGCACAAATCTTCAAGAACTAGTTTTTTTGTTTCTTCACCCTTGATTGTAACACCTGTCGCAGGATGAGGCTGACTGCCTGTCATTGCGGTTGTTGAATTGTCCATAATTATCACAACCCCCTTTGCTTTATTGTAAGCGGCATTAATCAGTCCGGCAACACCTGTATGAACAAAGGTTGAATCGCCGATAACAGCAATAACTTTCTGTCCGATTGCCTTCTGAATACCTTCCATAAAAGTAATACTTGCTCCCATACAGACGCATGAATGCAGCATTTCCAATGGCGGCAGTGCACCAAGTGTATAACAACCAATATCTCCAGTCACTACAGGATCATATTTCTTTAATGCTAAAAACACCTGTTCATGAGGACAGCCTTTGCATAAGGAGGGCTTTCTTGCAGGAGCAAGCTTTGATACTGGTTTTTCCTCCTGTCGTATTATATATGGAATATACTCCGGCTTTAATTCTCCGATCTTAAATGTATCATGTTTTACTTTCGGTTTTAATCCCAGGATTTTCACCTCTTCTTCAATGAAAGGTTCAAGTTCTTCAATGACAAAAAGCTCTTTAACCTTTTTTGCAAATTCCTGAACTAATTTATCAGGAAAGGGATAACACATGCCAAGTTTTAAAACAGATGCTTCAGGAAATGTCTCTTTTACGTAAAGATAGCTCACACTGTCGGTTATTATGCCGATATTGCTTTCGCCGATTTCGATTTTGTTTAAATCTGTTTCATTGGAGAAATCCTTTAAAAGTCTGATCCTTTTTTCAAGGTCTATATGTCTTTTATATGCGTTTTTTGGAACCATTACATATTTAGGGATATTGATCTCGAATTTTTTATTTGCAATCTCTTCTCTTTCAGAAACCGCAACATCCTGCTTTGAATGTGAAATCCTTGTTGTCATTCGGAATAATACAGGTATATCGAATTTTTCACTTATATCAAAAGCTTCTTTTATAAATCGCTTTGCCTCTTCAGGCGATGAAGGCTCCAATAAAGGGATCTTTGCAAATTTTGCAACATATCTGTTATCCTGTTCATTCTGTGATGAATGAATCTCAGGATCATCAGCGGTCACAATGACAAATCCGGCATTTATACCTGTATATGCCGATGTCATCAATGGGTCCATTGCAACATTCAATCCTACATGCTTGGATGCGTACAAAGACCTGGCTCCGCCGATTGCTCCTGCAAGAGCCACTTCAAATGCAACTTTTTCATTGACCGACCATTGTGAATCTACTTCCTTATAAGTTGAAAGTGTTTCCAATATTTCCGATGAAGGTGTGCCCGGATAAGCACATGCGACCTTTAATCCAGCCTCCCATGCACCTTGTGCTAAGGCTTCGTTTCCGGATAAAAATTCAATACTATTATTCATTAATTTTCCCATGAAAAGTTTTTTTAGTATTAAACTAAAAATTTTTAATTTTTGCAATATAAATTCTTAAAATTGC
>JAFGQB010000027.1 GCA_016935915.1 Spirochaetota bacterium | reverse complement strand
TTAAATTCTATTATTAATTTTGATATAATATTGAATAAAATTAATTTGAAATTATCCTATTTAAATGTTATTTGTTAAATTCAAATATATAAATAAAAAAAAGCTTATATTTATGACTTTACAGATTTTCGGAAGAGTTAAATGCAGGGATACTCAAAAGGCAATGAGGTTTTTTAAAGAAAGAGGTATCTATTATCAATTTATTGATCTTAACGAAAAAAAGATATCAAAAGGGGAACTTAACTGCATACTTAAATATATAAAGGCGGATGATTTAATAGATAAAGAGTGCAGGGAATTTAAAGACAGAGGTTTTGCTTACATGACATTTGATCCGGAAGAACTGATACTTGAAAATCCCGCAGTAATCAAAACACCGGTAGTGAGATCCGTGGACAGAGCTTATAATGGCAGCGAAGCGGAGGAATGGAAAAAATTTTTATAGCCGTTTCGATACTTTATTTATAAAATATTTAAATTTTATGCATGCCAGATATGTTTTAATATTACTGATAATTTTATTTCTCACTTCGGCAAAATATAAATTTATTGTGAATGTTGATCCGGAGGATGCTTTTTTAACCGTAAATAATACTAAAATGGTTAATAATCAGCTGTTCACTATGAATACGAAAAAAATCGAACTCGTTTGCAAAAGATGGGGATATAAAAACTATAGCGGGAGTTTTACAAATAATAATTTTGTATCTGTTAAAAAAATAAATATAGCACTGGAGCCGGAAAAATATAAAATCATGATAGATGTTGCCAATGAAAAGAGTGAAATTGTAATAAATGATAAGAGCTATGGATGGTCTCCTGTTGAAACCGTACTGAAATACGGAATTTATAAATTAAGGCTTAAACGGCCAGATTATCCTGATCAGGAATGTCTTCTTTATGTTTTCAATAATAACAGGATTGAATTTAAGCAGTTTAAAAACGCCATACCTATTAAATTGATCGGAGTGTTTAAATGCAGGTGCCAGCCTAAACAGGTATTGTTTTCTCCTGATGACAGAAGTTTGTTCATACCGCTTTTGCATGACAATGGATTTGATGTGTTTGACATAGAAAGACTCCAGTTTAAGGCAAATATTAATATACCGATTTATGGAAATGATAAAGGATTTCCTGAAGGATTGTTTTTTGAAAAATACAATACTTTTTTAATATCGCAGATGACAACAGGAAAGATTTTTGAGTACTCAGTAGATGGATTAAAATTATTAAGAACGATTGACAGCCATGGTACCTGGAGTAAATTTATGGCTAAATCTGATAAACTGGGAGTTTTTGCAGTATCAAACTGGTCAAGCAATGATATTTCCATAATTGATTATAAAACAGGTGAACTTGTAACAAAAATAAATACTGATCCTGCTCCGAGAGGTCTTGCTTTTGACAGTAAAGACAGATATCTATATGCCACTACTTTTGAAGGTGGTACAATAATTAAAATTAATACAACCGAATGGAAAATAGAAAAGAAAATAATAGTTAAAGAGCAGGCGGCTATGCGTCATATAATTTTAACGAATGATGATTCAAAAGCTTATGCGGCAAATATGTTTCATTCCGAGATTTATGAAATTGATACAGGAAATTTAGAAATTACAAACACATATAAAGTTGATTATAATCCTAATACAATTTCATTAACTCCTGACAACAGATATCTGTTTGTTTCATGCAGAGGTCCCAATGATGATGAAACTTATTTGAAGAGAAGTCCGCGAAATGGCTATATTACAATTATTGATATGAAAGAAGCAAAGATAATTTCACAGTTTGAAGGGGGCAACCAGCCTACAGGACTTGCAGTAAGTCATAATGGGAAATATTTATGTTTTACAAATTTCAAGGATGATAATTTTGAACTTTATTATATAGGGGAGCTGCCGTAATGTTGAAAAATGAAGAAAAATATATTGATCTTGAACTTTTTGTTTTTTATTTCATTGTTGCATTAATGACTTTTTTTATCTACATCTTCAGGCATCCGATATTTTATATTTTAAATGATAATAGGATAAATTTTTATGCTCTTTTTTCCGCTTATGCAATTGATCTTATTATTTTTTTAACAATTTTCATCCCTTATGAAGTAATTCTTATTGTTTTAATCATTAATAAGATATTAAAAAAAATCAATATCATTGATAATATAATAATTGTTTTATTTTTCCCATTGCTTTCTTTGTTTACCAAAGGGATGTCATTTATGCATGTATACACTGAAATAAGCATTAAAGAAATATTTATCAATAATTATATATTTTTTTCTTTTATTATTTTAGGACCTGTAATTCTTTTGGGTCACTGGCTGGTTATTCAATTGAAAAATATTAAAAAAAAGTGACAAAATAAAGACTTTCTAGTATATTATGCTATCACTCTTGTGCTATGGAGGACTTTCTTAATGGGCAGAATTATTTCTATTACAAATCAGAAAGGCGGAGTTGGTAAAACAACAACCGCAATTAATCTTGCTGCGGGTATATCTATGCTTGGGAGAAAAGTACTGATTGTTGATTTTGATCCTCAGGGAAACTGCACATCAGGTTTAGGTATAAAATCAAAAAAGGAAAATACAACTGTATATGAAGTTTTAATGGGGGAAGATCCCAAAAATGCAATATTAAAAACAAAAATTGATAATTGTCATCTGATCCCGGCTAATATAAATTTAACCGGAGCAACTGTAGAGCTTGTTAATGTCACGAACAGGGAATTTTATTTAAAGAATGTGCTGAATAAAATAAAAAATGATTATGATTATATTTTTGTAGATTGTCCGCCTTCTTTAGGCATTTTGACATTGAACAGTCTTGTTGCAAGCGATTCTGTATTAATTCCAATTCAAACGGAATTTTTTGCATTGGAAGGTTTAACTCAGTTGATCAATACTATCAATCTTGTTAAAAAAACATACAATCAAACGCTGGTTATAGAAGGTGTTTTGCTTACCATGCTGGATAAAAGGACCCATTTGACAAATGATGTTGCAAAAAATGTTGTTGGTTATTTCGGCAAAAAAGTATATACTACAGTTATTCCAAGAAATGTCAGGCTCGCAGAAGCACCTTCTTACGGTGAACCGATTTTTTTTCATGATCCTGAATGCTTGGGAGCAAAAGCATACAAAGAATTGGCTTTGGAGTTTATAAATGGCTAAAAATAAAAAGGGTCTTGGAATGGGTCTTGACGCATTACTGAAAATGAATGTTCAGGATATTCCTGAGGATAATGATCCTGTTAGAGAAACCGAAAGCAATGAAGAAAAGGTGATAGCAGGTTTTGTCGAACTGCCGATTGATAAAATAGTTCCTAATCCCGATCAGCCCAGAAAAAACTTTGATGAAGAGTCTTTAAACGAACTGGCACAGTCAATAAAAAATTTCGGGTTAATTCAACCGATAACTGTTGTAAAAAAAGAACATATTTATGAAATCGTTGCTGGAGAGAGAAGATACAGGGCAAGTATTAAAGCAGGACTAGAAAAAATACCAGTCATAATCAAGGATATTTCTCAAAGGAAAAAACTGGAAATGTCTCTAGTAGAAAACATTCAAAGGGAAAATTTAAATGCCATTGAAGAAGCCCTGGCTTTTTCAAGCCTTATTGAAAGTTACAGTATCACTCAGGAAGAGCTGGCTGATTCCATAGGCAAAAACAGGACAACCATAACCAATTCCATAAGACTTTTAAACCTTGATGTACAGATCAGAAGATGGATAATGGATGGTAAATTAACATCGGGACACGGAAGAGCGATATTGTCATTGGAAGATAATGATCAGCATTTAAGTTTTGCATCATATATTATAAATAATAATTTGTCCGTTAGGGAGGCTGAAAGCACAGCAAAAAAATGGCCTTTTAAAAAAGATACAAAAACAGAAATCAAACATGAAAATAAATCTTTGCAGCTTCACAAGGCAGAGGAAAAACTTCAGAGGAAATTTCAGACAAAAGTCTTGTTTTTCGGCAATGAAAAAAAAGGTAAAATCCAGATTGATTATTATTCAACAGAAGAATTAGAGAGGATTTTGGAAGTTTTAGATATAAATCTCTGATATTGCTTAACAATAACCATGCTTTTTTAGGGGAAAAATGAAACGAATTAATAAAGAACATCCTTTTCTTCATTTAAAAAGAATGCATACCAATTTATATTTTCTGGGTATTTTGCTGATAACTGTTTTTACCGTTATTTATATTATTATTGCTGCAAAAACCAAAGAGATCAATTTTTTTTCTTTCTTTTTCCATAGTATTTTGCAGTATAAATTATTGATGATTTTAAGCGGATTTTACATTAGTCTTCTTGGTTTCGGCATCATATTAATGATATATTCATTTTTTAATATGACTCTGGATGTTAAATTTTATAAAGAGGGATTTGCGGTATCTATCTTTTTGCAGAAGGCGAACTATATCAATTATAAAGAAATTACTGATATTAAGGTAAGAGTCTGTCTTTTAGATCAAAAAAAAAATAAAAAGGAATGCAGAGTATTGTTCCATAATAATGTATATTCTTTTTTCGTAGCTTATCCTGTTAAGGGGTATTTTGATGATATCGAGATATGCTCAAAAAGGGATGCAAACGATCCTTCCAAGAAAGCTTATGCATCAAGAGAAGATGTTTTAAAGATATTGAAGCAGGCAAGATTATATAATGCATTGCAGATGCCGTATCTGCCTGATCAAAACAATACAAAAGGGTTTAAAAATGATAATAAAAAAACAGCTTAAAACCAATAAACATGAAGAATTGATAGACATTACTCATCTTGTATCGGAAGAGGTGGCAAAATCAGGCATTAAAGAAGGTTATGCATTGGTTTATGTTCCGCATACAACAGCAGGAGTTACGATAAATGAAAATGCTGATCCCGATGTAAGAAGGGATATACTGACTGGATTAAGATCGCTGGATTTCGAGTCAATAAGTTTTTCTCATATGGAAGGCAACTCTCCTGGTCATTTAAAGTCTTCGATCATAGGATGTTCGATCAGTGTTATTATAGAAAATTCAAAACTTCTTCTGGGTACATGGCAGGGTATTTATTTCTGTGAATTCGATGGACCAAGGACAAGGTCAGTCGTAATCCAGATAAAATAAAATGAATGTTTTTTTGACAGAATAAAAATTTATTTTTACTGATTTTTACAATGAATTTTTTCTCTGTCATTCCTGCGAAGGCAGGAATCTATTAAATGTTTAAAACCAAAAAAATATGAAGAAGAAAATAATTAAAATGTGGAAATAAATGGACATGTGTCTCTACTAATAATTTAAAACATGTAATTTGATTATATGATAAAATAAAGGCATAAAATGGACAAAGACGATATAATAAAAATCTTAAAAGATGTTAAGGATAATAAGCTCTCTTTAGAAAAGGCTGTAGATTTATTTAAAGACCTTCCCTTTAAAAATTTGGATTTTATAAAATTCGATTATCACAGGGACTTAAGGGCGAACCTCGGAGAGGTGATTTACTGCAAAAATAAAAGCCATGAACAGCTGGAAGCGATTGCCAATGAACTTAAAAACAGCACCAAAAAGGGGATATTATATTCTAGAGCGGGCAGGAAAAAAGCTGAAATTATATTAAAAATAGATAATAAACTTGAATATAATAAACCTGCAAGAATGCTTTTTAAAAATAAAAAACAGATCATCAATGATTCAAAGATTCTTGTTTTAACAGGCGGGACTTCCGATATTCCTGTTGCTGAGGAAGCTAAATGTACAGCAGAGGTTATGGGAAATATCGTGGAAACTCAATATGATGTGGGTGTAGCAGGTATTCACAGGTTATTTTCGATTTATGACAAAATACAATACGCAAGTGTTATAATCGTTATTGCCGGTATGGAGGGAGCTTTGGCTTCTGTTGTTTCAGGACTTGTAAAAGTACCTGTAATAGCTGTTCCCACTTCTGTAGGTTATGGCGCTAATTTCAAAGGTTTGGCGCCTTTATTGTCAATGCTCAATTCATGCAGTCCTGGAGTAGCCGTAGTCAATATCGACAACGGTTTCGGAGCAGGATATCTAGCTTCGACCATCAACAGGAGAGAAAAATAGATGAAAATCCTTTATATAGATGCTTTTTCAGGTGTAAGCGGGGATAAATTCAATGCTGCTCTGTTATCTTTAGGACTTGACAAAAATAGATTGACAGATGAACTTTCAACATTAAGCATCAGCAATGAATTTCAGATCGATGTTGAAGAAAAAAAAATAATGGGAATTAATACTTTAAAATTCAATGTTATAGTAAAACATCAGCACAGAGGAAAAAACAGTGTATTATTATTGAAAAACGAAGACCATTCACATGGACACAGGGGGCTGGAAGAGATAATCAAGATCATTAAAAGCTCAAAAATAAGCGAAAATGCAAAAAAACATGCAATTGATGTTTTTAAAATAATAGGCGAGGCAGAGGCAAAGGTTCACGGTATTTCCATAGAAAAAGTACACTTTCATGAAGTCGGGGCAATAGACTCTATAGTTGACATAGTTTCAGCCTGCATTTTAATGGATCAATTAAAGCCGGACAGAGTTGTATCTTCGCCGATTGCATTGGGAGATGGTTTTGTAAAAACGGATCACGGTTTACTGCCTGTACCGGCTCCTGCAACAATTGAGATTTTAAGGGATGTGCCTTCTTATGGCGGCAGTATCGATGCAGAGTTGACCACCCCTACAGGTGCGGCTTTAATTAAATATTTTGTTAAAGATTTCAATGATATGCCTTTAATGAAAGTTGAAAATACAGGTTATGGCTCTGGAACTAAAGATTTTGAAATACCTAATTTTTTACGGATGTTTAATGGTATTGAATATAAAAAGTTGAGCAAAAAAGATCAGGATGATCTTATTATATCCCTTGAGTCAAATATAGATGACTCTACTCCAGAACAGCTTGCTTTTTTAACAAATAAAATGCTTGAACTTGGAGCTCTGGATGTTTTTATTGCTCCGATCATGATGAAAAAGTCCAGACAGGCTCAGCTTCTGACAGTGCTGTGCAGCATTTCCGATAAGGAAAAGTTTGAAAATGAGATATTTCTGAATTCAACAACTTTTGGGATAAGATGCACTTATCATTCTCGGGTAACACTTAAAAGAGAGATAAGAACAATTAAAATCGATGGCATTGATGTTAAAGTTAAACTCGGGTATCTCGATGGCAGACTGATACAAAAGTCTTTTGAATATGAATCGGTAAAAGAAGCTGTTGAAAAGCTGAACATTTCATATAATGAATTTATCGCCAAAGCGAATTTGGTTCTGGCACAAATGAAGTATTAGTAAAGTTGACATAAGAATTTTCTCATAGAGGTTTAAATGCGATTTGACAGTGGTTTTTTGGCGATGTATCTATCCGGAATCAACTGGTTTTCTGGTCAGATTCAAACTTGTATTATTTATCCTGCTTCTATGTGACGCAAACCTGATTGTTTAAGTTTTATACAATCTTAAATGTTTATTGAGAATAGTTGCGATTATTCCCTACTTATTTTTCATAAATTCATCTTTCAAAATGCCCATTATTATAAAATCAGTATATTTATTGTTAATGTAAAATCTCTCTCTCAATCTTCCTTCTTCAATGAAACCAACGCTCTTATAGCAATTTATTGCGATTTCATTATAGTCATGTACTTTTAATTCTATTCTGTTCAAATTTAATTTACCAAATGAAAAAGTTAAAAACAATTTTAATGCTTCTCTGCCGATTCCTTTGTCATGCAGTTCGCTGCTACCTATTACTATTGCAAGTTCGCCGTATCTGTGTATCCAGTTGATCCTGATGAAATTTATCTGTCCAATGTAAGAATTGCTTTTTTTGTCCGCTATTACGAAAAAATAGGGATTATCGGATTTCTTTTCTATTATTGAATTTAAAAAATTTATTGTGGATGCTTCGGTTTGAGGGGGATAGAAAATTTCTGAAAGATTTTCTATTATTTCTGGATCTTTTGTCCATTCATGGATATGTGGTATATCTGATTCCAATAATTCCCTTAAAATTATTCTTTCACCGACTAATCTACTCATATTAAAAACTCCTTTTTTAAAGCAATTTCTTTCAAGATGTAGAATTGAAACATGAAAGATTTTACTTTTTATTTATTTCAAGATTATTTTTACAAAAAGTTCTATAAAAAGCAATAAATATTTTTATTTGTAATAGTAAAAGGATTTAATATTTAATATTTTTTATTTCTAAAAACAGTCAAAAAATAGATTGACTATTATGATATTTTAATTATAATATCAGAGTTTTTAAATTCAGGGAGAACGGCTGACAAAATAAATAAATCTTGTTGCGACAAATAATCCATTTTGAATTATTTAATTTCTTAAAAAAATTAAATAAAATATTTTATTTATTAATGTCAATAAATTACATATATGAAATTTATAAATTTTTTTTTACCTGAACACAATAAGAACATTATTATAATATTTATTATTTTTTTTATTATAACTATTGTTCTGGTTTTTGGTAATTTAAACATAAGAATAGATAACGATGTTTCAATACTTCTGCCTGTAAATGAAGAAACCGAGTATGAAAGGGAAAAAATAAGGATTCTCGGTAAGGAATTTCCTTCAAACCAGATGGTTTTTATTGGAGTTAAAGACAATCCTTTTGCATCTGATAAAATCCGTAAATTATGGGAATTATGTAATGAATTGAATAAATTAAAAGTTGCAAAAACCACCTTAAATCCCTTTAATGCGGTTTTTTTTGAAAAATTCAACGACTCATTTAAATTAAGCTATAACAGCATGAATAATTATCCTGAAACTCAGGAAGAAATTGATGAATTTTTAGATAAAATTTATTCCAATAGACATCTTTTAGGATCAGTGATCTCATATGACAAACAGACTGCAGGTATAGTCATTTCAATGAATTATAACGCATTAATGGGTGCAGAAATTAAAAATAAATCATTATTTATGAAGCTGCAGGAATTTCTCTTTAATAAAAATTTCGGACCGCAAAAAATTGACAGATCCTATTTCTGCCGGCAGATTGAAAATGTAATTGGTAAATACACAGATACTTTTGATATTTTTATGGCAGGAGTTCCTGTTTATGAAGCTAAAACAAAAGAATATATGCAGAAGGATATTTTTACACTGCTTATTCCTGTAATGTTCGTAATGCTAATTATATTTTATTTAAGCTTCAGATCATTAAGAGGTACATATCTTCCCATTTTGACCATACTTTTAAGTTTAGGCTGGACAATGGGATTGATCTCATGGTTAAGGTTTAAATTAAACATAGTCGGTATTTTATTGCCCCCGCTTATTATGACTATCGGAAGTTCTTATACTATTCAGTTCATTAATTCCTATTATATAAACAATTTTCTATATAAAGACTCAAGAGATGTTTTGATCCATACTATAAAGATCGTTACACCCAGCATTTTACTTGCCGCATTGACAACCATGGTCGGTTTCGGCTCATTTATTACTGCAAGGATCAAACCAATCAGGGAATTCGGAGGATTTATAAATATAAGCATTATTTTTACCCTGCTTATAACTTTCTTTGTTATATCAAATATACTTGTAAAACTTATTAAGCCTAAAGTTAATAAATTCGAAAGTATAAAAAACGATCTGTTTTCTAAAATTCTTGATAAATTAAAATTTATTATACCTGCTTGGAAGTTTTTATTTATTTCTATTTTCATTATTGTAATTGTTCTCTTTATTGTATTTATACGCTTTATTAAAATAGAGACAAATCCCGCCAATTATTTTAAAGACAGCGGTAATGTCAGAAAGAGTTTGATTTATCTGCAGAAAAACTTTGGAGGTACAAATCACTATAATATTACAGTTAGATCAATTGACAACAGAAGACATTTTTTTAAATCAAGAGAAGGACTGCTTTCGGCAAAAAAGATCCATGACTATCTTACTAAAGGAGTTATTATCGATGGATATAATATGATCGGCTGGTTTATATCTCCAGTAACTCTGGTGGAAGATTTAAATTTTAAAATGAACGGAAAACAGGAGCTTCCGGAAGATGAGCAGATCATTAAGAGGTTTTTTAATTATTTGATGATGGCTTCCAATGTTCCCTGGATCAAATCCATTATGAACAATGATTTGAGCGCCATAACATTTCAGGTCAGACCGAAAACCACCAATGAAAAAAACAACTATTTAATGACCGAACAGGAGCTTGCAAAACTTACAAAAAAACTTATGTCTGATCTTGAAAAAATTGCGAATGAAGACGGCAGGATTACGATAACACTCTGGGGAGAAATTTTATTGCTTTCCAAGATTTCAAAATTTTTAATCTCAGATCAGATATGGAGCCTTACGATTTCTATAATTATTGTATTTTTAATTTGTCTTATTTATTTCAGGTCATTTTATTTGGGATTTATAGCATTAATTCCCTTGACTTTCGGTGTGGTTACCAGTTTTACTGTAATGTCTCTTTTTAAAATCCCATTGGATATAGCTACTGTAATGATCGCAGCGATTTCTATAGGGATGGGAGTTGATAATTCGATTTTATTTTTGATTAATTTCAAAAAAAATCTTGGTTTTGGACAATCATACAAAGACGCAGTATTTAATACCATAAATTTTACTTCAAGACCGATTTTATTTACTTCTTTAGCTTTGATCATGGGATTTGCCGTTTTTTTGCTCTCATCATTCAGACCCATAGTTTATTTCGGTATGCTGATAGCAATTTCAATGTTCTCCTGTGTTTTTGCAACTCTTTTTATACTGCCTTCATTTTTACTGGTTGCAGAGAGAATAAAAACTTTTTTCATCAAAAAAAGCTAGATTTTATTTATTTTTCATTCTTTTTATAGATCATTTCAATTGTTTTTAAATTTATACTGTCTTCAATTTTGGAATTTACCTTGAAATTTTTTATTTTACTGTTAATTATATAAAATACATTTTCCGAATAAATATTGATATATTGATAATTATTGTTAAAGGCTTCTTTCAAATCGTTAATATTTTCTTTTTGTTTTTCCGGTTTTGTTTCATTGTATAATTTTGTCAATAATGAATTTATATTATTTGAGAAATTATTATTAGCATCATCCAAATTAATTAAACTGAAATTATTTTTTAATAAGTTATAATATGAAATTGTGCCGGGTTTGGTATTGTAATAAAACAGAGTTATATCAAAGTCATTTTTATTTAAGAGATTTTCTATATAATTGACATAACTTACTTTATTAATTATTATCTCAAACTCATGATTTTCATTAAATATATTTTTTATCAGTTCCGCAATTTCCGACAGCTTTTGCTCTTCTTTTATTATCAGTATTTTTAATGTGATTCTGTTTTCATCTATAAGATTGTTTTTAAAAGTTTTATTAAATTCGTTGTTATTCCTGATTATTTTTTTGATTAACTTTTTATTGTTTTTACCTTTGATTTGAAGAAGAAGGTTTTCATATATGAATTTTCTTAAAATAAGTTTATTCATATAGCTGTATTTATTATCGTTATTCATATTGAATGCAAGATAAATTAAATTTTGACTGCTGTTTGTATTGATAATTTTATATTTTTTTAATAATTCCCCTTTTTCCTGATTATAAATTTCATTGAATTTTTTTTTATTCAAACGTATTATGTCAATCTTGTTTTTATTAAGATAATTAAAATTATAGTCATTTCCATTAAATAAATTGATGATTATTTTTTCGGTATAAGGAATATGATTTCCTAATGAATCCTTTTTAAAATAATGTTCATTTTTTTCAAGTATCAATCTGTCAGTTTCAATTTTTTTAAGATAATATGGTCCTGAGCCCATTATTTCATCGATTTTAATAAAATTTAAATTACCCTTCTGCGATTTATAATTTTCAGTGATCGATTTGACTTGAGATTTCTTTATTATCGGATAATCGCATAGGGCGTATATTAAATTACTGTTTGGAACATCTGTTTTTATCATGAATTCAATATCAGACAAAACTTCGATCATCAAGCTTTTATTTAAAATAAAGAATTCATTGTAAATTTTACTGTTTTTTAATATATCATATAAAAATGATAATGATGCTTCTACATCATATGCATTCAATATTGAATTATCAGAAAATTTTATATTTTTCTTTAATTTAAAAAAATAAGTTAATTTATCAGAACTTGAATAATAATATTCGATTAAATTTTTTTCCGGTAGTTCATTTTCAGGATCAAAATAAAAAAGCGAAGAAAAAACGGCATTCACAATAAATTTCTCTGTATCATTTACAGGCAGATAGGGATTAAATTTATCAATATTTTCAGAAAATGCGATTGCAACACTTTTTTCAGTATCTTTATCTGGAATATTGTATTTTTTATAATTAATTTTATAGACTTTTTTTAGATCACTTTTTAGCAGTTCTTCATCATTATTATTAATAATGCAAGAAAAAATTAGCAACAAATATATAAGAAAAATTAAAAATTTAAATTTATTATACATCATTTATTAAATAGTGGCATCCAATAGTTTTTTCATTACGCAATGCTGCGTTTACAATAATTTGGGAATTTGTAATGGCATTTCTTAATTCTATTATACTTTTGTCCAGTTTAGCTTCTTTATAAAATTTATAGATCCTGTGAGCGTAATAACTCAAGTCTGCTATCGCTCTTGATAATCCGCTTTTTGTGCGAATAATACCTGCATAGTTCCACATGGTGAGTTTTATCACACGCCAATCCTGATCTATTAAAATCGGATCAAACTCAACTGCCTTTTTTGGAGTTTTCCAATCTTTAATATTATTGAATCTATCATTTTTTATATGATTTTTTTTACTTATTATATCTTCGCAGGCTTTTTTTGCCCAATAAAGTCCTTCAAGCAGTGAAACTGACGCAAGCCTGTTGGCTCCATGCAGTCCTGAACAGCTTATTTCTCCGATTGCATATAAGTTTTTTATGGTTGTTCTTCCTGAAAGATCAATTTTCACTCCTCCGCAGAAATAATGCGACGCAGGTACAATCGGTATAGGTGATTTTGTAATATCAATGCCTCCCTTAAGGCAGGTGTTGTAGATTTTGGAAAATCTTTTTTCAATCGGTTCTTTTCCTTTATAATAATTGTAAAGATCAAGATACATATACTCAACGCCATTTTTATATATCTCTTCATATATAGCTCTTGCCACTATATCTCTTGGAGCAAGATCTTTTAAACTGTGGTATTTGGACATGAACTCTTTCCCTTTATGGTCGATTAATCTTGCTCCTTCGCCCCGCAGTGACTCTGATATTAAAAATCTTTTAATGTCCTTGTGAAACAAGCTTGTAGGATGGAACTGAATGAATTCGGTATTAATTATATCTGCACCTGTCTTATAAGCCATGCTTAATCCGTCTCCTGTTGCAGAGGGAGGATTGGTTGTATATTGATATAGATTACCTAAGCCGCCGGTAGCTAAAATGACATTATATGCAAATAAAGGAGTTATTTCTTTTGATTTATTGTCAAGAACATAAACACCCATTACTTCACGTTCCTTATACAGTTCCTGTATGTCTTTTGAATGCTGGTAGTTTGTAATTAAGTCTATCGAAGTTGATGAGGTTAAAACGTTCAATTTTATTTTTTTTGCATAATTTACCAAAGATTTTTCAATTTTTTCTCCTGTATGATCCGAATAGTGAACTATTCGTCTAATAGAATGAGCCGCTTCACCCGTATAATCGATATTATTATTATTATCCTTGCTGAAATCTATGCCTATTTTATCTATTAAAAAATCAAATACCAGTTTCGGTGCATTATCTGAAAACTCTTTAACTGCTGATAAGTTATTATATTTATCTCCGGCATTTATTATATCGTTTGAAAGTTTTTCAGGAGAGTCTTCATTCTTCCATGCAATGATCCCGCCTTGAGCATATTGAGTATTGGATTCTTCGATATTATCTGTTTTTGTTAAAACCACTGTGTCGAACCCGGATTCTTTTAATAAAATACCTGCGGTCAATCCTGATATGCCCGAGCCAATTATTATTACATCAAAAATTTTTTTCAAATGAATTTCCCAAAAAAATATTTTTTATTTTTATTAAATAAATTTTATATAAAGTTTTTCACAGAGTGTTTTAATAAACCATGTGAAAACATATAAAAACTCATAACCTTTTATATGTATGAATAAATTTAAACTCCATCCATATATATTGCAAAATAATTAAAATTAATCAAATAAATAAATTTAATCTTTATTGCAGTAGTTATAAAATTTCTTTTTAAATTAGATTATTGTCCGCATATTTGAGTTCAATTAAAATTTAACCAAAAAATTTTTTTATCCCATTTTTCATATATTCTTCCTGTCTTTTTAAAATATTTTCAATCTGATCATTTGATAAAATTCCTAATTTCTAATAGATGTTCGCTAAACCGCATGTTATTTCTATTATTATTTCCTTTATTGAAATTTTAAATTATCAAGTTCACTGTATTTTATTTCATTTAAAATATCGGGATCGGAATCGCTTATGTTTTTTTGTACTATCATTTTGGAAACAGAATAAGCTTCCATTTCCTTATCATTATAAGGTTTTAATAAGTTTATTATTTCCTGTTTGTTTAATTTGGACAGCCATTTTTTTTCATTGTCCCTGCTTAAAATAACCGGCATACGCATTTTAGTGTTATGTATAATTTTAAGCATGGGATTTGCATCTGTGGTTATTATGGAATATGTTTTAATTGATTGGTTGCTGTTTTTATCTGTCCATTCATCCCATATCCCTGCAAAACAGAATTCAATGCTGTTTTTTAATTTTATATAGAACGGGAATTTTTTACCGTTGTTTTCATGCCACTCAAAAAAACCATCCGCTAAAACTATGCATCTTTTGTTTTTGATGGAATTCTTAAATGATGGTTTTTCAAAAATCGTATCGCCTCTTGCATTAAAAGTAGACATGCGTATTTTTTCAGCATAGATTTTATCTTTTACCCAGAAAGGGATCAACCCCCAGTTTAATAATTGTATTTTATCGGTTTGCAGATTAGTGATCACAGGAGCAATAGGCAGTGAAAATGCCTGTATCAGATATTTAGGTTTAAAATCTCCATTTGATTCGAATTTTGCCTGAAAACGTTTTTCCAGGTATTCCTGAAATTTTGTTATTGAGTAATTAAAACACATTTATGTCTCTTAAATCAAATTTATTCGAGCGGGTGAATCACATTTGTAACTACACCCCAGATGATAAAGTCCATGTCGCCTTTTATTTCAATAGGCTGAAAAGAGTCATTCTCGGCAACAAGATAAATTTTTTTATCTGTTTTTTTTATTCTTTTTACAGTCAACTCTCCGTTTACTACCGCAATTACAATTTTGTTGTTTTTGGCTTCAAGGGATTTATCGACAATCAAAATATCTCCCGAATGGATACCTGCATCAATCATGGAATTGCCTTCAACTCTCACAAAAAAAGTTGCAGATGGATGCTTTATTAGATATTCGTTTAAATCAAGTTCCTTTTCTATATAATCATCAGCAGGAGAAGGAAATCCCGCTTTTATTCTTGAAATGTATAGCGGAAGTGAAACTTTTGTTTTATTTTTAAAACTGTATAATCCTTTTATTTTCATGTTCATAAGCTGAAATTTAAGCATAGATTTATATTAAAATCAATATAAATTAAACATTAAAAACAAATCATTTAGAATCTAATCCTTTATATAATCATCATTTATTTTTTTTATTTTATCTCTGATCTCTGCTGCCCACTTATAATCTTCAAGTTCAATTGCTCTTTTTAATTCCTCCTCGAGGATGTCCTTTTCTTCCGGAAACTGTGATTTAATGTTTTTAAGGATTTCTGTCATATGTTTCAATGATCTATTAATTTCATATTCAAAAACATCGGTATTAATCTTCTGAATTTTTTTTATTTCATCAATGCTGTCTTTTAATAAATTTCTGGCTTTACTGATTTCTTTATTTTGAAGAAAAGTCATGGCTTGTGAAATTTTATTAATTCTTAATATATAAGGTAAATATTGAAGCAGTAGATTTTTGTTTTCATTGTTATAATGCTTATTAACAATTTCACAAATTTTCAGATTGTGTTCAGTGTCGCTGATTGTACGCAAATATTCTCCAAGCTGGAATAAAATTAAATATCTATAGTAATATAGAAGAGATTCATTTCTCAAGATTTGGAAGTCTTTATTGGATAGTTCAATTTTTTTATTTTTTGCATTAGCTGTATTTATTTTATCATTGTAATATTTAAGATATGATTCTTTATTAAACGGTTTTTTCCCATCAGGTCTCCCGTTTAACTCATACTGCTCAATACCCAAAGGAAGGCGTATCTGCATTATCTCTCTGCTGTCATCTCCTTTGATGAATCTAATATTATTGCCCGGTTCAAACATCCAGTCATTTAAAATCTTTGATATATCAGATTTCATAATTAATATTATACTTTGTTAATTTTAGAAGTCAAATTATTTTTTAAATTGATGCGGTTTTGTAAAGTTTTATTAATTAAAATTGACATTATATTAATAAGATTTTTATATTTAAAAAAAAAGAGTTTAAATTTTTTAAATTATCAGTTACAATAATTATATCAAGTAAAAAGGAAGTTAAAGTTTGAAAATTTCAAGAGAATTAAACTTAAAGCTGACTCAAAAATTTTCATTATCTCAGGACTTACTGTTATCTTTAAAAATGATACAATTACCTCTTTTAGAATTAAGGGAAAGAATAGATACCGAATTACTTGAAAACCCAGCTTTAGAAATGAAGGAAAATAAAGTAGATGATGAGCAAGACATTGAAACAATAGAAAACTCTTTTGCTGAAAAAGAGGATTATTTTATTGATTCTTCAAGTGCAGATATCAATGTAGGACTTTCTCCTGATTCAAGTAAAATGGATCAGAACAGGCAGTTTTTAGAAGGAGCCATTGCAAAGGAATCAACATTGTTTGATCATTTGTTGTTTCAACTGGAATGTCAGAATTTAACAGAGAAACAAAAAGAGATTGGACGAATGATAATTAGTTTAATTGATCCTGACGGCTTTTTTACTGCAAATATTGACGAGGTTTTTAAAGATGAAGATAAAGAAATAGCACATGAAGTATTGGAAATCATTCAGATTCTTGATCCCCCGGGTATTGCCAGTAAAAATATCCAGGAAGCTCTGCTTTATCAGATAGAATCAAAAAAAACCGACGAGATCAATCAAACTGCTTATAAAATCATTAAGGATCATTTTGATTTGATGATCGCAAGAAAAGACAACGAATTAATTAAAAAGCTGAAAATAACCAGAGAAGTACTAAAAGATGCCTATATTTTTTTAAGTTTTTTCAATCCATATCCGGGACGAGAATTTTCTCCAAAGGATGTAAAGTATATAATGCCGGATGCCTATGTTTATAAAAAAGACAATACTCTTTATGTTGAAATGAATGATGATATTCTGCCTTCATTAACTATAAATAAATATCTGCAAAAAATAGCTCTAAATGTAAAGAGGAAAAGAAAAATAACTGAAGATCAGAAATATATTGTAAACAAAGTACAGAATGCACATCAGTTTATTAAACTGGTTAATTATAGAAATAAATCATTGTTTAAATTGGTTCTTTCAATAGCTAATGCCCAGGAAGATTTTTTTTATAAAGGTCCTAAATTTTTAAAACCGTTGACTATGAAGGAAATTGCAGATCAACTGGGTTTATCCGAATCAACGATCTCCAGACTCGCTTCATCTAAATATATTCAGACCGAATGGGGAATTCACGAGATAAAATATTTTTTCTCAAATGCAATCAATAAAAATTTAAATGATACTGTCAAATCTTCAGAAAGCGTGAGGGAATTGATCAAGGAAATTTTGGAAAATAAAAAGGATGAAAAGATATCTGATCAGAAAATAATGGAAATATTGCAGAATAAAGGTATTAAAATTGCAAGAAGAACAGTGGCAAAATACAGGAACATGCTGAATATTTTATCTTCTCATAAAAGGAATTTATAAATGAGGTTTTTATCTGGAAATATTTTTGTTTGTTTGGTAAATTTTATTATATCTAAAATCAAATTAATATATAATTTAATAGAATTTTAAAAATAAACAACAGAAAAAAGTTCATTTGACTGTTGTTTATTTTTAGATTTTTTTATAATTTTAAAAAGGAGTTTTTATGCAAGTAACTATTCAAGGTTCCAAGAATTTTCATGTTTCTGACAGAATGAAAGAATATATAAACAAAAAATTAGTAAAGTTGAATTATTTCAAAAATACTATTAATGACATAAATTTTCACCTGGATGCCGAAAAGCATATCTTTAAAATTTCTTCTATTTTGACATTTAAAAAATTTGGTCCTACAAAGATTGAAACTTCAGCAGAAGAAATGTACACTGCTATTGATAAAATAATACATAAGCTCGATACTAAAATTCAGAGAGAAAAATCAAGAATTCAGGATCACAATAATCCTGGTCACATGGAGATAGTTGAAAAACTTGACAATCATGAAATTGCTCAGGCAGAACCCACAAGATTTATCGAATTGGAACAAAAACCGACAACATTATCCGATGCGGTTCTCCAGATGAAAATGAAAAACATTGATTATTACGGTTTTACTCTGCTTGATGAAGATGAAAAGTTTGCTCCTGCCTTATTAAGAAAATTGGATGATGAAATGATATTTTTATTTAAAAAGGAAAAAAACAACAATTATTCGGAATATATTTTAAAAATATTGAAAGACAATATTAAGCTGGATAAAAAAATAAGAGAAATAGAATTGAAAAAAATGACACTTTTGGAAGCTCAAAGATTTATTTTAAAAGATGAATTTTATTATAATATATTTTTGGATAATGACAATAAGATAAATTTCCTCTTGAAAGAATCTAATAATAAATGGGATCTGATTTCCTGATGATGTAAGGGGCTATCTCAAAAGTTTTTTGAGATAGCTTTTTTTACAGACGAATAGCATTTCTTTAATGATGTTTCGCATTGCTCGACAGTCAAATGACTTTAAATGAATGTCAAATGCAAATACTTTAATGTTAATAGCCACTACATCAGTGTAAACCTACTTTATTTTATTATTAATCCTTTGACATTTTATTAATTTATTCTTTTTCTATAAAAAATATTATAATTTATGAATTCTTATATAATTTTCAAGGTTAATGATTTTAATTATTTATTTTTTGCCAATTTCGATGAACAGAGTAGGGACGCGATTAATCGCGTCCCTACAAAAAGAAGATTTATAAATACAATATTATAAAATATAGGTTAAAAAACTGAACAGAAAACCGGCCGCTTCCGGATTGATATTGCGCCAAAAAAAAATAAATCTTTTTTGTGTTTACTATTTTACTATTTTTTTGACATAATATTTTATATATTGTATATTTAATATTGTCCGAATATTAAATTATGGATTTTTAAAGAAAAATAATTTAAAACCTGTTATGGATTATGAATTAAATAAATCACTGCCTTTGCAGGCATTGAACAGTTTGAAGGGGGCTAACAATTTATGACTAATAATGAATTTACCGTATTGGATTTACTTGAAATCGATACTAAAGACAATAGCCTTGAATTAAAATGTGTTGCCGGCAGAAACGGATTGGATAATATGATTAACAATTCAAATATAAACAGACCCGGCCTCGCTTTGGGCGGGTATTTTGACAGGTTTGCTTTTGACAGGATACAGGTTTTCGGAAATGGAGAATCTTATTTTATAAAAAATACCAAATACAAAGATGAATTGAGCAACCTGAAGAAATTCATGGAATATAAGATACCTTGCGTTTTATTTTCCAGCAATAATATGCCGCCTGACTTTTTTATGGAACTTGCAGATCAGAATAAAATTCCGATTTTAATCAGTAATAAGAATTCCGATTATCTGGTAAGCAAATTGTTTCATATTTTAAGCGATGTTTTTGCGAAAAAAAAGAGAGTTCACGGAGTTTTCCTTGAAGTATTCGGTATTGGAATTTTAATTCAGGGCAAAAGCGGAGTTGGAAAATCAGAGATAGCACTGGAATTAATTCAGAGGGGACACAGACTTGTTGCAGATGATTCTGTTGATATAAAAGTTATTCAGGAGAGTACTTTGATCGGTGAAGGAGCAGGCACTATCAGCCATCATATGGAGATAACGGGAATAGGAATAATAGATGTGATGAATTTGTTCGGGGTAGGAGCTGTTAGAGATCAGAAACAGGTTCAGCTTGTGGTTGAGCTGGAAAACTATGACTCAACTCATGAATATGATACGATTGGTCTGGAAGAAAAATTCGTTGAAATACTGGATGTTAAGATACCCTTTCTTTTGATCCCGATTTTACCGGGCAGAAATATTCCCATAATAATTGAAATTGCGGCAATGAATCAAAGGCTTAAACTTATGGGGATAAATTCTGCAAAGGAATTTACCAGAAATTTAATGAAACATTTGCAGACTGAAGAGATAAAAAGAAATTTTTTTAATTTTCAATAAATTTTTATATGGGTTTTTAATGAAAGAACATGCAGTTGTTGTAAAATGGCGGGCAGGATTGCATGCGCGTCGTGCAGTTGATTTGGTTAAAATTTCAAACAAATTTGAGTCCAGCATAACAATTAAAAAAGATGATATAGATGCTGATGCTAAATCAATTATTAATATCATGACGCTTGAGGCATCTTATAAAACCGTATTGAATGTTATAGTTGAAGGTGTTGATGAAGATGAGGCATTAAAATCCATTATTGAATATTTTTCAAATATTACTGAATGATATGATATAATTTTTCATGCATTTTGATTTATAAATTATATTAAATAAATTGACAAAAGTAAAACTTTTAAGCATAGTTTAAAAGATTTGTTATTTTATGGGATTTAAAAGTGAATATTTTGATTATTGATGATGATTTTTATATCAGGAACTTTTTTACCGAAATATTGACTGTTCAGGGGCATACTGTTTTTACCGCGGAGAATGGGTCTATTGGCTATGATTATTTTATAAAAGAAAAAATTGATCTGTGTTTTCTGGATCTCTGGATGCCTGAGATGGGTGGCATTGATATTTTAAAAAGGATTAAAGAAGATTTTCCTTCTGTTGAAGTAATTATGATTTCCGGTGAAGCAAAGATTAGCCATGCTGTTAAAGCGGCAAAGATAGGCGCTTTTGATTTTATAGAAAAGCCATTGTCTGTTAAAGAGATTCTCAACAACATTAAAATAATTGAATACAGAATTAAAACAGGACTTAAGCCCAAACATTTCAGCTTAAGGAATTTTGATGATACTATTATCGGAGACTCACCTGCAATACAATCGATAAAAAAGCTCATAGATACTGCCGCAAAAAGTGATGCAAGAATTTTGATTACAGGTGAAAACGGAACAGGCAAAGAGCTTGTAGCCAGGGAAATACAATTTAACTCCATGAGAAAAAGCAAACCTTTTGTAAGTATAAATTGTGCGGCTATTCCTGAAAATCTAATAGAATCGGAACTTTTCGGCTATGTTAAGGGCGCTTTTACAGGCGCCGGCGAAGACAGGATCGGCAAAATTGAATCCGCCAACAGCGGTACGCTTTTTTTAGATGAAATAGCTGATATGTCATTGGCAACCCAGTCCAAATTATTAAGGGTTTTACAGGAGATGAAAATTACTAAAATAGGTTCTACTGTACCACAGTCGGTCGATGTGAGAGTTATTTCTGCTACCAATAAGGATTTATTTGAAGAGGTAAAAAACGGTAATTTCAGGGAAGATCTTTATTACAGATTAAACGTGATCCCGATATTTATACCGCCATTGCGTGATCGCATAGATGATATTCCATTATTAATTGATTATTACAACAATAAAATTTCTTCGGCAAATAAAAATAAAAGCAAGAAATTTGATGCTGCTGCTGTTGAATTCATGAAAGATTTTTCATGGTCTGGTAATATCAGACAATTAAGGAATATCATAGAAAGATTGATTGTTATGATACAGTCTGATAATATAACGCTTGAAGATGTTAAAAAATATATAGATGAAGATGCTCTTATGGATGATACAAATGTAGAAACAAAAAAATATGACAGCTATAAATTAAACATTGCAAAGGATGAGTTTGAAAAAGATTTTATTGAAAAAAAATTAAAGGAAAATAATTATAATTTGTCGAAAACCGCAAATGCTTTGGGCGTCTATGTTAGCAATCTGCATTCAAAAATCAATAAATTAGGAATAGATATAGATAAATTAAAAAATAAAAAAAAATAAAAAAAAAT
>JAFGQB010000194.1 GCA_016935915.1 Spirochaetota bacterium | reverse complement strand
TGCGTATTAGTTATATAAAATCAGGTTAACTGCAAATATATAATGTCTAATATTTAATCAAGTCAAATATTAAAAAATCAAATTAAAAATTGAAGTTAAATCGTATAAAAGCAATCAGTCGGTAATTTAAAGTCAAATTTTTTAAACTAAAACGCATTGGCTAGGTTTTTATCTTTATTTTTGAAACGGAGGTTTTAGTGAAGCATTTGATCTTTATTTTGTTTATTACCGGTTTAATATTCTCATGTACGGCTCCTGAGGGTGATAATTTCGTTTTTGATTTGCCAAGTTTTAATAACATTAAGGACTGCAGAAACTGGGTATTAGATTATTTGCATTATAGAAACGAAGCTGACGGTACAGATCAATGGCAGCTTCCTCAGGAAACACTTGATAAAAGAAGAGGCGACTGTGAAGATTATTCGATTTTAATAATGGCGATCTGGTATTATCAACACGGAGACAAACTTGATCTTATTATTTTAAACAACGAGGACGGCGAATGTCATGCTGTTGTTGACTATCACGGCACATTTATTCAATCAACAGGAACAGGCAGGGTAAAATACAGGGAAGTAATCGGAAGAGTAAATTATGACACTGCAATCTGGAAAGCAAAATATGATTAAACAGCTTAAATCTGATTTTTTAAAAAAAACTTTAAAATCACTTGAATTCATTAGCCAATTCTTCCTGCAGATAGTTATGAATAAAAGTCTGAATTTTATTTCTTTTCATTTCATCTTTAAAAATATTATCAAACATAATTATATAATAATCTTCTTCCTGTTTCCTTACTCCGACTACCTTTCCTGAAAGCATAATAAGTGTCCCTTTTAATCTTAACTGAATATCCTGAAAGTACGAATTAACCGGTATTTCTTTTAAATATGATTCATTGAAAGTACATGCCATGCCGATGGAACTTATATCATAAATGTTCCCTGTCAGGACTTTATCTGATACTTTAACATTGAATGTTATATTGGTTTTATTGGTGCATTTTGCCCTGACGAACTGTCTTCGTCCCTTTGCCTCACTGGCTTCCAATACTTTTAAAATTATTTTTAAGCTTTCATTTAAACCAATTTTTAAAACAATATATCCGCATGCAACAGACATACCCATAACATATTTTTCAATTAAAGCCTGATTTTCATTATAGCTTAATATGCCTGTTTTTACATCTGCTGTTTTTGGATTTTGCATTATATGTCTTATATATATTTCCCATTCACTCTCTTTCAAGTTTGAGTCAATGTTTATAAATAAAATCGAATCAGTATATTTATCCAAAATCTTTAATACTTTTTCATGATCATTAAAAACATAAACTTCATATTCATATTTAATGATTTCTTTAATCAGATCCTTTTGAATAACACTGTGAGGATATAAAAATATTATTTTTTTTCCTAAATTATTATTTTGTTCAGACATTGTAATTTAAATAAATAAATAAATATTAATAAAATTATAATCTTATGGAATAATAAAAGTCAAGAAAATTTATAATCTTCATGTTTATAAAATAAATTTTGATAATTTAATTTTCATTAAATCCTTGTTAAAACTCCAAGCGGTGTTCCGTTTTAGCGATGTTTTTTGCGCCATAACTAACGCTTATTCGCAGCTTGCGTTATATTAAATCATTATAAAACTTAATTTTATCCCAGAAGAGTACAATAATTTTTATCATTATTGATTTTTTCAAATTTTACAGAATATCTTTTTTTAACAGATAATTCCTGATCTGTTTCTACGATTAAATCAATATAATTTTCAGATTTTCCTTTATAAATTTGGTTTTCCTTTTTTTCTATTAATATTTCCAGATTTTTCCCCAAAAATTTATTTCTGTAATTTAAATTCATTTCACTGACTTCTCTTTTTAAAATATTTAACCGCTCCTTTATAATATATTCTGGAATCTTTGGTTTTAAATCGTATGCTTTTGTTCCCTTTCTGGGAGAAAATCTAAATAGATGTATATAAGAAAAATCAATATTATTTATTAATTCGATTGTCGATTTAAAATCCTCATTATCCTCAGATGGAAATCCTATTATCAAATCTGTAGAAACAAAAGGATTTTTTTTAATTTTTCTTATCTCGGTTATTTTATTTTGATAATCTTCAATGGTATATTTTCTGTTCATTAATTTTAAAATCTTATTGCTTCCGCTTTGAAGAGGTATATGTATATGCGGACAGATGTTGTCATATTTATATATTTCCAAAAACTTCCGATTAATGTGTTCAAGTTCAATGGAACTGATCCTGAACCTGATATTCTTAAAATTTTCTGAAACTATTTTTAACAATCCGTTAAAGTCAAAATCTTTATGATTAAAACTGCCTAGATTAATACCTGTTAAAATTATTTCTTCATAACCGTTATTGATCACAGCTTCAATCTCGATTAATATTTCATCAATATCCCTGCTTCTGCTTTTGCCCCTTGCATAAGGAATCTTGCAGTAACTGCAGAAATTATCACAACCGTCCTGAACTTTTAAAAATGCCCTGGAATGATCCGATAATTTATGTGTTGTGAAATTGAAAGAACCGTCATTATCAGATTTAAATATTAAAGGTCTTTTCTTTATGTTTTTATAAACATCTATAATCTCATTAATTTTATCCTTATCCTTATTAAGTACAAATATATCTATGGTATTTAATCTCAACAATTCATCAATATCGGTTTCCACCAAACAGCCGCAGACTAAAATTATAGCATCAGGATTTTCTTTTCTTGCATGTCTTATAATATTTCTTGATTTACTGTCAGCTTTGGCCGTAACTGTGCATGTATTGATTATTATGACATCGCAATTCGTCAGATTATTTTCTTTGATATTATTTTTTTTTTGCAGATTAAAAGAGATGGACTCTGATTCGTAAAGATTTATTTTGCAGCCGAGAGTAATTATGTGAAATCTAAACATTTATTATTTTTTTAAACTGTTAATCCTGTTTATTCCGTCTAAAGCAGTCTGATTATTGGGAGACAATATTAATGCATTATTGTATAATTTCAAGGATTTATCATAATCTTTCAATTTTTCTTTGGTTTCCGCTAATAATAATAAAATATTTATATTATTTGGCTGAAAATATCTTGCTGTTGATAATGATATATCTGCTTTATATAAATTATTATTATTAAAAAAACATATGCCAAGATAATAGTATAATGTCTGAATATAAATATCGTTTGTCTTATACTTAACACTAAGATATTTTTGAAAATATGGTATTGCTTCGCTGTATTTTTTTTGAAAATAATATGCTTCTGCCAGATTTTTTATTATTCTTACATCTTCTGAATTTATTCTCAACCCTTCAAAAGAAATTCTTTCCATTTCAATATAATTTTTTATCTCCCTGTAATCCCAGCCTAAAATAACATAAATATTGATCCTGTCAGGGAAATATTTTTTTTCTTCCAATAAAGCATTTATTGAATCAATATACCTCCCCTCTTCAAAATAATCCCAGCCGTTTTTTTTCCTTTTAACTTCAGTCTTGTTGGTTTGATTATTGGTTTCGGATAGTGAACTGTTTTGCTTTGATTCATCTTTTTTTATATCAGTTGTGGAATCCTGAGAAAAAACATAAAAAACAGAAAAATATATTATACAGATCATTAAAATTTTTTTCATAACATCATTTCTTTAAAAAATTATTTATTTTTATTAATTTTCATTTCAACCATACCGTTTAATACACAGCCTTTTTCAAACGTCAAAAAATTTGTTTTTAAAGACCCGATTAAAACAGCAGGCGAATGAAAGTATGCATCATCGTCAATTATAACATTACCATTGATTTTGCCGAAACATTCAAGCGAACGAGCAGTTATGTCCGCCTCTACTACAGCATTTGGTCCTATAACAAGTTTATCCTTTGAATCAATTTTACCTTCAATATGACCTTTAATTATTGAAGCAAATTCAAACTTTATATTACCTTTGAATTCAAAATCCTCATCCAGTATTGTATTATAATATTCTTCATCAATCTTATCAAAATCATCTCTTGGCATTTTTATCTCATAAATTTTAAAATATAGATATATAGTTATATTTTTTTGAATTATTTGTCAAGACTGTTTTAACCAGTGTTTTAATTTATATTTCATCTTCGCCAAAAAAAACATCATTTTCGTCAATTAAACCATTATCAACTTTATGATCTTGTGTGTTTTTTTCATTATCATCCATCTGTTACCTCAATTCATATAAAAATTATTTATTTAACAATAAAAAAAAGATCAAAATACAGATCAAGAAAACAAAAAAGACTATCGGAAGTAAATTAATAAAATTTTTCAAAATATTTAATTTTTTATCTTTATTTTTATTATTTAATATCAGATTATGCCATTTATCATATTTTACAAGATCAATTGATTTTTTATCTATGTTTGCAAAAACTTCCTCTGATTTTTTATAATATCCCAGATCATAATAAGTTATTGATAAATTAAGCATTATTTTATCGAATTCTTTTGAGCCCTTACTGATTTTTAATGCATATTTAACAAAATCATTAAGCAAACCTAATTTATGATAACAAATAGATAAATAAAAATAAACACTATCTGTATATTTTTTAGAATGTTTTTCTAATTTTTTCAATAAATATATTGCTTTTATAAATTTCTTTTTAATAATTAAAATTTTTGCAATATTTATTTGTACAATTATATCATATTTATTAATATTTAAAATTTCATCAAGAATCTTTTTACTTTCATCAAAAAATTTCAATTTATATAAAGATGCAGCATAAATTAAAAAAAGATCAGTATTATTTAAATATTCAATATTATTTATAAAAAAATCAATAATTTCATCATATTCTTTTAATCTGAAAAGTGTTTTCAGATAAATAAGTTTATAAAAAAAAAGTTCGCAATGATCATTATAGTCTCTTTTAATTGTATTTAATGCAATTTTATATTCTTTTTTTAAAAGGCTATAAATTACAATCGTCAATCTATTAAATATTTCTGTTTTTTCTTCAGGTAATATTGATTCTAAATTTTCCAATTTTATTCCAGTATCAATATTTTTAAAAGATAATTCATAAAATGATAAAAATATAAAAAACGGCTTATCATTCCAGTCAAAACTTTTATTAAAATAATATTTTGCTTTTGCATAATTATATAACTTTAATGATGCAATAATCAAATAATAATATATTGAAGATCTGTTATAATAATTTCTTGATAAAATAGCTTTTTTTAAAAAAAATAAAGAACTTTTATATTTTCCGCAATTGACCAAAAAAGCACCGTACAGATAAAAAAACTGATATTTTAATTTTTTATATGATAAAAAAAAAATTTATATTTTTTTAAAAGATTATAACCTTTAAAGAATAAACCGTTTTCCAATAAATAACTGCTCTCATATATAATATTTTCTAAAAACTTTTTTGTCATTTTAAATATCTAAACCATGTATAAAATGAATCAACAATATGTGACCCGAAAAAATTACTCATACGGGAAATTCTGCTCATAATCTCAGAAGCTGTTTTAGGTACACTTGACAACTCATTGTTTAATAAAAGATCAAATTCGTCTGCAAGTCCAACTATTAAAGCTAAATCATCAATATGATGACCCTTTAAACCTTCCGGAAATCCATTGCCCATCAATCTTTCCTGATGCTGATAAATAATATTTATTGATTTTTTTCTTATTGAATCATGAAGTTTCTCCATCATTTCTTTGCCTTTAACAGGGTATGCTTTATAAGAAATTTCATTTGACTGGATTAAATCAATTCTTTTTTTTTCTATTATCTCTGATGGATAAGCCAATAATCCTACATCATGAAGTAAGGCTCCTGTCAACAACTCTTCGCTTCTTAATCCGTCATGATGTTTATTTTTCTGCTGAATACCCAGATCAATTACAGTTGCAATAATACCTACATGAATACTGTGAATAAACAACTTTTTTGAAAATTTATAAATTTTTAATAGCTGCTGGGCAAGATGAGGATTACCGTTAATGATCCCGTCTAATAGCTTTTCACACTCCTTGCGTTTTGTAAAATCAAGATGATGAGTTTCATCAACTTTAAATCTGTTTGATGTTTTTAAAATAGTTATTGCATTTGAAATAATAGCTTTCCTGATCCTATCATCTGTATTATGTTCTACAGTTGTAACAACTTCAATCGGTCCGAAAACTTTGCCTTCAAGCTTCATTATATCTTTAATTGTAAGCAGCTTTTCTATATTAAGCAATATCTGTCCTTTAAAAAAAAACGGTTTAAAAAGCCTGTAATTAGCACCGCCTTTTATTAATTCTTCCAGCTCTTTCAAGGAATATTGTTCAACAGCCATTTATTAAATCCTAAAAATTTATATAATAAATATATATGAAATTTCATAAAAAATCAATTCTTTAAAATAACTATTTACATTTATAATTAATTTGTTATTATAATGCAGTCTAAAAAAGTAAAAAATTCTTATATCTACCTTTTTGGACAAAGACACTGAGATTATTTATAAATTGAAATAAATGTGAATAATAAAATTATTTAACAATGAAACTCTTATATCTTTGTGTCATTTATTGCTATGTGAAAAATTTTTAGACACAATTATAAATTTATTAAATATAAGGAAAATTTATGAAAAAATTTAGAAGTAAAATTACAACCGAAGGAAGAACAAGAGCAGGTGCAAGAGCTTTATGGAGAGCAAACGGTTTTAAGGAAGATGATTTTAATAAACCGATTATAGCTATAGTAAATTCTTTTACTCAATTTGTGCCGGGACATGTCCACTTGGATGAAATAGGTAAACTTATAAAACAATGTATAGATGAAAGCGGAGGAGTCGGGGTCGAATTCAATACCATAGCAATTGATGACGGTATTGCAATGGGGCATGATGGAATGCTTTACTCATTACCTTCCCGGGATTTAATTGCCGATTCTGTTGAATATATGGTGCAGGCACATGTTGCTGATGCAATGATCTGCATACCAAATTGCGACAAAATAATACCCGGCATGCTTATGGCAAGCATGAGATTGAATATACCAACAATTTTTGTATCCGGCGGTCCAATGGAAGCAGGAGTATACAAGGACATTAAATATGATTTGGTTGATGTAATGCGATTGGGTGGAGATGATTCATTTCCTGAAAAAGAGCTTAATGAAATTGAAAAAATCGGATGTCCAACTTGCGGAAGCTGCAGCGGCATGTTTACCGCAAATTCAATGAACTGCTTAACAGAAGCAATCGGTATGGGATTACCAGGTAACGGTACTCTTTTAGCTACTCATGTTTTAAGAAAAAAACTTTATGAAAAAGCAGGCAGGCGAATAGTGGAAATGGCAAAAGAGTATTATGAAAAAGACAATGAGAAAGTTCTGCCTAAATCAATTGCAACAAAAGAAGCATTTTTAAACGCTATGTCTCTGGATATAGCAATGGGCGGTTCAACAAACACAGTTCTGCATCTTTTAGCGATCGCACAGGAAGCCGGTGTTGATTTTACAATGAAGGACATTGATAAATTATCAAGAAAAGTCCCCAATATCTGTAAAGTTGCCCCGTCAAGTCAATATCATGTTGAAGATGTCAACAGAGCTGGCGGTATTTTAGGCATAATGGGTGAACTTGATAAAGCAGGTTTAATTAACAGAAATACATTAACAGTTGAAGGAAAAACAATTTTTGATGCAATTAAAGAAAATGATCCTAATGGAGGCTATAAAGAATATAAAGATGAAGCCAATCAAAAATATTTGTCAGCACCAGGAGGAGTCAGAAATCTTAAAGCTTATTCACAGGATAATACCTATAAAAGTCTTGATCTGGACAGAAAAAACGGGTGTATAAGGGACATAAGCAATGCATATAGCAAAGATGGCGGATTGGCTGTTTTATACGGAAACCTGGCAAAGAACGGATGCATAATCAAAACTGCAGGCGTTGACAAATCCATTTATACATTTAAAGGCAATGCAAAAGTTTATGATTCTCAGGATCAGGCATCAGATGCAATATTAGCAAATGAAATAAAAAAGTCAGATATAGTGATAATACGTTACGAAGGACCAAAAGGCGGTCCGGGCATGCAGGAAATGCTCTACCCTACCACATATTTAAAATCAAAAAAATTGGATAAAGACTGTGCACTTTTAACAGACGGCAGGTTCAGCGGCGGTACAGCAGGTTTAAGTATCGGACATATTTCTCCAGAAGCAGCAGATGGCGGAATAATAGGATTGGTAAAAAATGGAGATATCATTGAAATCGATATACCGAACAGAAAAATCGAATTACTAGTTTCAGATGAAGAAATCAATACAAGAGACAAGGAAATCATTGCTAAAGGTGGTTATAAACCAAAAAGAAACAGAAATGTCAGCAATGCTTTAAAATTATACAGCATATTTGCCACAAGCGCTGATAAGGGAGCTGTAAGAGACCTTGAAAAAATAAAAAAAATGAGCATATATTAATTTAAAAATATTTAAGTATCCTAATAAACTTTATATTTTTTAAACAGTTATATAAAAAATAATTTAATAAATAAAAAATGAATGATTTTAAAAAATTTAATATTGATAATTCATTAATTGAAAAATTAAATAAAAGAAATATTATTACTCCAACTGATATTCAAAATGAAGTTATCCCTAAAATTCTTAAGGGAGAAGATGTTATAGCTCAATCTAAAACTGGTACAGGCAAGACAATCGCTTATTTAATACCATTGATCGATTTGATGCTAAAAAAAAGGCAAAATATCCTGATTATATCTCCTACCAAAGAGCTTGCAAGACAAATTTATACTGAAATCGAATATTTTACTGAAAACTTAAATATTAAAACTATATTATTAATTTCAGGTTATCCTATAGAAGATCAGATTAAAAAACTCAAGCAGCAAAATGAAATTATTGTCGGAGTAACCGGAAGAATAATAAAACTGATAAAATCAGGAGATTTGAAACTTGGTAATATAAAAAAAATAGTATTGGACGAAACAGACTTTCTCATTGATCTAGGATTTTTATCCGATATAAAAATTATTCTGGAATACAGCAAAAACATCAATCAGTTAATGATCTTTTCAGCTACGCTCTCATCAAAAACAAAAAAAATCATTGATATTGTTAAAAATCAAAAATATTCTGCAAGAGTTGACTCAAAAAACAGTCTTCCTGAAAATATCGAAAATTATTTTTTCCCTGTTGAAGATATACACAGAGAAGAAATGCTCTATAAAATTATTTCAGCAATAAATCCATATTTATCAATTATATTCGTACGAACCAAGGATATTTCCAATTATCTTTACAAAAGAATGAAAGAAAAAAATATCAAGGTGTCCATTTTAAACGGAGGCTTAACTTCCGGTGAAAGGAAAAGAAACATAAAAGATTTTTCAGAAGCCAAAACACAGTACCTTGTATCAACAGATCTTGCAAGCAGAGGCATTGATATTGAGGCTATTACTCATATTATTAATTATAATCTGCCGGTTAATGAACTTGACTATCTTCACCGAGCAGGTAGAACAGGAAGGATGGACTCGAAAGGAATAGTTTACAGCTTATGCAATGAACTGGATGAAGGATACTTAAAAAAATATGCTGCAAAACTTGAATTTAAATTATACCCTGCAAAAATAACTAATAATAAGATCGAAACTGATAATCGCTACAGCGGAGTTAAACCAAGATTTAATTTGAATGAATAAAAAAGAATGAAAAACAACAACAATAAAAAGAAAAAAACAAAAGGAGATAGAAGTGCCAAAAAAAAGAAGCGAAGTCGATAAAAATGACAAATGGAATATTGAAGCATTATTTGAAAATGATGAAAAATGGCAAAATGAGTATAATTTACTTAAAAACGAGATAAAAAACATCATAAGATTCAAGGGCAAATTAAAAGAATCTGAAAAAAATATCCTGGATATGCTTGAATATTCGGTTGAAATAGCAAGAAGAATAGATAAACTGTATACATATGCACATATGAAGCATGACGAAGATATCAAAAATGATATTTATAAATCACAATATGATATTGCAATAAACCTTTATACTGATTTTTCGGAAATTTCATCTTATATAGAACCCGAGTTGTTATCAATTGATGATGAAATTATGAAAAAATATCTTGAATCAAAAGTCCTTGAAAAATACAAATTTTATCTTGAAAAAATAATAAGAACAAAAAATCATACATTGTCCGAAAATGAAGAAAAATTGCTCTCAATGGTATCGAATGCATTGACCGCTTCCTATGATGCTTTTAAGGCTTTATCTGACGGTGATATCAAATTTGAAGATATTGTTAATAGTAAAAATGAGAAGCTTCCATTGACTCATTCAAATTATCAGGTATATATAATCAGCAGGGACAGAGAAATCAGAGAAAAGGCATTTCGACAATATCATGAAAAATTCAATGAATATCCGGCAACTATGGCATCATTATTATACGGAAAAATAAAAGAGCATGTTTTTTATTCAAAAGCAAGAAATTTTATGAGTACACTTGAAGCTTCTATGTTTTATAAAAATATTGATACATCGGTATATTTAAATCTAATTGAAACAGTAAGAAAAAAGATAAAAGTTTTGCATGAATATTTAAAATACAGAAAAGAAAAAATGAAGGTCAATGAACTTCATTTATATGATCTTTATGTTCCATTCATTGATGCAGAAGAGTTTAAGATCAATTATGATAAAGCAGCGGCAATGGTTCTTGATTCAATAACCGTGCTGGGTGATGAATATAAAAATGTACTCTCCGATGGATTAAAAAAATATCGATGGGTTGACAGATATGAGAATGAAAATAAAAGAAGCGGTGCTTATTCAACTGGCTGTTATGATTCTATGCCTTATATATTGATGAACTATAATGAAACTCTAAATTCGGTAAGAACTTTGGCGCATGAAGCAGGACATTCAATGCATACCTATTATTCAAACAAATATCAACAGCCGATATACAGCCAATACCCGATCTTTGTCGCAGAGGTTGCATCTACCTTTAATGAAGAGTTGTTGAATACGCATTTAATAACTAATGCTAAAAATAAAAAAGAAAAAGCATATCTTATCAATTCACGACTTGAAGAAATAAGGGCAACCCTTTTCAGGCAGACTATGTTTGCGGAATTTGAACTTATTATTCATCAACTTGTTGAAAATAACACCCCTCTGACATTTCAGCTGTTAAAAAAGGAATACAAAAAACTAAACGAATTTTATTTCGGTAATGAAGTAATAATTGATAATGAAATAGAAATCGAATGGGCAAGAATACCTCATTTTTATTATAATTACTATGTTTATCAATATGCAACAGGTATTTCAGCCAGCATAGCGCTTTTTAAACGGGTTTTAAACGGCGGGGAATCCGAAAAAAATGATTATCTTAATTTTTTAAAATCAGGAAGCTCTAAATTTCCAATTGACATTTTGAAAAATGCAGGTGTGGATATGACAACAGATAAACCTGTTGATGACGCAATAAATTATTTTGAAGAATTATTAAATCAGCTTATTAATCTGGAAGGTTAACTTATGAAAATAGATGCTAATACAAAACCCACCCTTCTCTTAGGTAATCCTATATCTCATTCTAAATCCCCAATTTTTCAAAATGCAGCTTTTAAATATTTAAAAATCAATTCTGTATATCTGGCAATAAATATTGAAAAAAATGATTTTGATACAGTACTAAAAGGATTGAAAAAAATTGATCTTTTAGGTATCAATATAACACTTCCTTATAAAACCGAAATCATTAAATACACTGATCAACTTAGTGAAGATGCAAAAATCATAAAGTCAGTAAATACTATTGAAATTAAGAATAAAAAATGGATAGGACATAATACCGACTGGTCTGCCATTTATCAGTCACTAAAAGAAAAAAGAATAAAGAACAACTCAACTGCACTTATTATTGGCGCAGGAGGAGCAACCCCTGCGATTGTCTTTGCGTTAAAAAAATACGGCTGCGAGAACTTAGTTATTACAAACAGAACTTTAAGCAAAGCAGAACAGCTACAAAAACAGTTTAAAATAAAATTGATCAGTTTTAATGAAATCAATAAATATTTAGCTGATTTCAATTTAATATTTAATTCCACTTCAACCAGTTTTAATAATCTAATATCAAAAACTGATAATAAGACAATATACTATGATTTAAATTATTACACTGGAAAATTAAAAGCTAAAAATTATATAGATGGAAATTTAATGCTGAT
>JAFGQB010000193.1 GCA_016935915.1 Spirochaetota bacterium | reverse complement strand
TAATTAAATGATAATTTAAAGAAAGAATTTAATCAAGAAAATTGTTGTTTAATAAGTTTTTTTAATAAAATACTGATAAAATTTGTAAATATGTTATCTTAATAATGTATAAATTGATATATATTCACTGAAGTAGTTAAGGAGAATTTTAATGAAAACAAATAAATTGCTGATTATTTTTTTTATTTTATCTTCATGTGCTTTTTTAATTAATGCCGAAAAATCCTCAACTGGAGATAATAAAAAAATATTGATACTGACTAGCAGTAGCAAATACAGACAGATGTTGATGCAATCAGTGTCAAAAAAACTTAATGAAATGTCATTTGCTGTAACAAGCGATAAAATGAAAAATCAAAAAAAGTATAAGAGCTTGGATTTTGATTTAGTGATTTTAATATCAGGTGTTGAAGCAGGCAATCCTTATAAAGATACTTATGACTTTATTATAAACAACAATTATAATTCAAATATTATTTATTTCAGTGCACTGACAGATATAGAAGGAGCATGGGGCAAAAAACTGGAAAAGAAAAAAATTGATGCTATTACCGCAGCAAGTAATAAAAAAAATATTGAGGAAGTTACTGATAAAATAATTAAAAAGGTTAATGAAAAATTTAACATTAAGAGATAATGATTTAATAATCATTTTCCTTAATATTTCTTAATCCTTTAATCTTCTTAATGCGGTCTTTTATTTTTCTTTTTTTTTCTTTATTGATTTTATTCTTGGTCTTTTTTAACCTGTCATCTCTTTTTAACTTTTTTTTTTGCTATTTATCTCTTTATTTTTCAACTTGAGTTTTTTTAATAAAGTTTCCAATGCCTTTTTTTTGTTCTGTCCCTGCTGTCTTTCACTTGTGCATCTAACCGTTAAACCTGTAGGCAGGTGTGTTATTCTTACTGCAGTTGCAACTTTGTTTACATTCTGACCGCCTTTACCTTTATGAGAAGCATAAAAAGTTATTTTACATTCATTTTCAATATCTTCAATGGAAAAGTTGACATATTTTGAATAGTCTGTATTGTTCATTTTGTTTATCAGTTTTTCAGGATTCAACAATTTCAATCATTTTATCCAAGGCCTTTTTTGCATTTTCCCTGTATTCCTCTTTTGCCTCGACTTCATATTTAAGCTTTCCGTTATTATTCAGATAATCTATCACAGAAGACAATGATTCTGCCAGATTAACAGGGGTATTTTTCATCATGTTTTTACATTTTGATTCTCTTAAAGGGACTATTGTTTTATCCTTGTTTTCAAGTGCCAGACGCGAAACAAAGGTCGTTTCTGTGCCAATACCCCACACTGTACCGGGCTTAGATTCTAAAACCATGTTGAATATTTTTTCAGTTGATCCTGAAAAATCTGAATTCTTAACAACTTCTTCCGGGCTTTCAGGGTGAACAATGATCTTAATGTCATTATATTTTTCTTTTAAAGTTTTTATGTCACTGACAGTAAATCTCTGATGTATCGGGCAAAAACCGTCCCATAAAAATATTTTTGCATTTTTGCAGTCTTTATCCTTTTCAAAACTTAAATCTTTTTTTATTTTGACTATTTTTTTATCATTGATATTCATTTTTACTGCAGTATTTTTGCCAAGATAATAATCAGGAAGAAAAAATATTACATTCCCCTTTTTTAAAAAATTTTCTATTATTTTCGGTGCATTGCTAGATGTACATACAGATCCGTTTTTTTTGCCGCAAAAACTTTTCAGATCCGCATAAGAGTTGATATAAAGAATGGGTGCTGTTTTTTTGCCAGTAATATTTTCTATTTTATCAAAAGCCTCTTTTACTTGTTCAAGATCTGCCATTTCAGCCATGGGACAGCCTGCGGTCGGTTCAGGTATTAATATTTTCTGTTCGTCTTTAGCAAGTATACTTGCTCCTTCAGCCATAAAAAGAACACCGCAGAAGATGATGAACTCCTTTTCTGATCTTGAACAATTAACCGCCAGCTTATAGGAATCTCCAATGATATCTGCGAACTGGACAATTTCAGGTGATTGATAATGATGGACTGGAATAATTATCTTGTCTTTAAGATCCAGTTTCATTTTTTGAATTAATGAATAAAGCTCTTCCTTTGTCAAATCGGAAAAACCTTTATTTGTCATTTTTTTTCCTTTTTTAATGAAAAATCAAATGCTTTGAATGAATGTGTTAATTCTCCTATTGATACATAATCCGCACCAGTAACTGAAAGATCTTTTATTTTCTCAATTGTGACATTTCCTGAGATTTCGGTTTCTGCTTCTTTGTTTATAACTCTTACCGCTTCCCTGATTTTATTTGTATCCATGTTGTCAAGCATGATCCTGTTGACTTTGCATGTCAAGGCTTCTTTTACTTCTTCTATATTTCTAGCTTCAACTTCTATCTTATATTTTCTTCCCCACCTATCAGTGATTTTTTTTACAGCTTTTGTCAGACCTTCGCAAACATCGATATGGTTGTCTTTAATTAGAACCATATCATGCAGTCCGATCCTGTGATTGTATCCACCTCCGCAATGAACTGCATATTTATGAAGCATTCTGTATCCAGGCAGGGTTTTTCTTGTATCAAGTATTTTTATTTTATCATTTGCTTCCTTCACAAAAAGCGATGTTTTTGTTGCAATACCGCTTAAATTACAAATAAAATTAAGGGCAGTTCGTTCTCCCTTTAAAATGTTTGCAACATTACCTATAACTTTGGCAATAATATCTCCGTTATTGATCATGTTTTTATCATTGAAATAAAAATTGACATTGATTGACCTGTCAATGTAATCAAATACGTCAATGAAAATATTTTTGCCGCAGAGTATGCCGTTCTGCTTTGCAATCAGATTAAAAACCGCAGTTTCATTTTTGAAAATGGGATCAGTGGTTATGTCTCCGTTATGTTGAAGGTCTTCCCTGAATGCAAGTTTTATAAGAGTTTTATAATCCTTTTTTGTGATTTCCATAGATGAAATATTATAAAATTATTATGAAAATATCAATATATTAGTTATTTTTTTATAATTTGTTTACTGTTTTTTTGATGCAAATGAGTAACCGGAAAAAAAGTTTTTATGTTTTGTTTGCAAGCAAATATTATTTGTATGAATGAAGCTGGAGGAATATAAAAAGTTTGTCATGTAACTTAAAATTATTAAACATACTCATTA
>JAFGQB010000026.1 GCA_016935915.1 Spirochaetota bacterium | reverse complement strand
TGAAATAAATGTATCCTCAAAAAACAATGAAGTGATCAAAAAACTCTATGTCAACGAAGGAGACTTTGTTAAGGAAGGCGAACTTATAGCAGAAATAAATCATTCGATACTGGATTTGCAATTAATTCAGGCAAAAGCTAATTTCAATAGTGCAGAATCGGACTATAAAAGAACTTTAGAAATATATTCAAGCGGAAATACTTCATTGAAAACAAAGGATGATGCGGAAAACAGATACATGGTAACCAGGGCTGGATATGAAATATTAAAAAAACAGATAGAAGACTGTTCGATTAAAGCACCGACAAGCGGAATCATTACGCACAAATTAGCCGAAAAGGGTGAGTTTGTAAATGTCGGAACTGTAATCTACACTATTTCAAAAATTTCCCCTGTATATTTAAATGTCTATATAACAGAAATACAGCTCGGAAAAGTCAGATTAGGCATGGAGGCAAAGATAAAAATAGATTCATATCCGGAAAAAACTTTCACAGGTAAAATAGTTTTTATCTCTCCAAATTCCGAATTCACGCCGAAGAACATTCAGACAAAAGAAGAAAGAGTCAAGCAGGTATTCAGGATAAAAATCGAAGTACCAAATGATGATATGATATTAAAACCAGGAATGCCTGCAGATGCATTGATCGAACTAAAAGAATAATTATGAATGATAATATTATAGAAATTTACAACTTAACAAAAAAATTTAAAACTGTCACCGCAGTTGATAATATAAACTTAAAAGTTAAAAAAGGTGAAATGCTGGGCATTGTCGGCCCTGACGGTGCAGGAAAAACAACAGCCATCAAACTGCTTTGCGGGATAACTATCCCTGATAACAGTACAGGTAGAATGCTTCAATATGATTTCATCAAAGAAAAGGAAAAAATTAAAAATCACATAGGTTATCTGTCTCAAAAATTCAGTCTCTACACTGATCTCACAGTTGATGAAAACATAGAATTTTTTGCTGAAATTCACAGAGTCGCTGATTATAAAACCAAAAGAAACGAACTTTTGCAATTCACCCGCCTTTTGGATTTCAGAAAAAGGCTTGCAGGCAAACTTTCCGGCGGTATGAAACAAAAACTTGCCCTTGCATGCACACTGATACATACTCCGGACATCATATTTCTTGATGAACCGACAACAGGTGTTGACCCTGTATCAAGAAGAGACTTCTGGAAAATTTTATTTGATCTTTTAAAAAAAGGGATAACTATAATCCTGACTACTCCATATCTAGATGAAGCTGAAAGATGCTCCCGGATAAGCATGATGCATAATGGAAAATTTCTTATAATTGACAGTTTTAAAAACATAAAAAAACAGATGAAAGGCTTTATATTTGAAGTTGTGACTGCTCAAATCAGAAAAACTTACAAGATTTTATCAGATATATCAGCAATTGATGAAGTTCAGACATTCGGGGACAGAGTCAATATTTTAATCCAAAAAAAAGAACTTATTGAAAAGGTCAAAAAAGCATTAAAAAGTGAAAAAATTAAAATAATAAGTGTCAATGAAATTTCACCTTCTCTTGAAAACATCTTTATCTCCCTGATCAAAGAAAACCTTAAAAAGGAAAAAAAATGAAAGAAAATGCCATTGAGGTAAAAAACCTGACAAAAAAATTCGGACATTTTCTGGCAGTTGATAATATCAGCTTTACTGTAGAAAAAGGTGAAATATTCGGATTCTTAGGCGCAAACGGCGCTGGAAAATCGACCACTATCAGAATGCTCTGCGGTCTTCTGTCATCGACTTCAGGAACGGCAAAAGTTGCAGGATACGATATAAATAATGAAGTCGAAAAAATCAAGGAAAATATCGGTTATATGTCGCAGAAATTTTCACTTTATGACGATCTGACTGTTGAAGAAAATATTGAGTTTTTTGGCGGCATCTATAAATTAAAAAACAAACTTTTACAGGACAGAAAAAAATGGGCACTTGAAACAGCAGATTTAAAAGGCAAAGAAAACAGATTGACAAAAGACCTTCCCGGGGGATGGAAACAAAGACTTGCTTTAAGCTGCGCACTTCTGCATCAACCCAAAATCGTTTTTCTTGACGAACCAACAGGAAGCGTTGACCCGATATCAAGACGCAACTTTTGGGAGCTTATAAACACTCTTTCCGAACAGCATATCACTATTTTCGTTACTACTCATTATCTGGATGAAGCAGAATACTGCAATGACATCATGCTTATACACAATGGTAAGATCATTGCCGGAGGCAGTCCTAATGAACTAAAAACAAAATATTTGACTTCACCCATACTTCAGGTTGAATGCTCTGACCCTTTAGCTGCATTGGATATACTACAAAATGAAATATGGGTCAATGAAGTGTCGATGTTCGGCAACAAACTCCACCTGAATATAAATAATGAAAAAAAAGACACGGAATTTTTAAAAAAATTACTAAATAAAAACAGTATTGATATAATAAAAATCGGAAAAATCATACCTTCGCTGGAAGACGTTTTTATACACTTAATTGAAAATAATAAAAAAGGCGGTATAAATGCTCGTTAAAATAAAACCTATTTTTGTTAAAGAGATCCGCCAGATCATGAGGGACAAGCTCAGTCTCGGAATATTAATTTTTATTCCCGTTTTTATGCTTATTATGTTCGGATATGCCTTAAATTTCGATGTAAAACATCTGTCAATCGGATTTTATGATGAAGACAACGGTAAAACAAGCCGGGATTTTATCAATTCATTCATCCATTCGGAATATTTTGACAATAAATATAATGCGGAAAGTTCGGCAGAGCTGGACAAATTGATGCAGGAAGGTAAAATAGTTATCGGTGTAATAATCCCCTCTGTATTTTCAAAAGATATAATAAAAGGAAAAACAACTTCTATTCAAGTGTTGATCGACGGATCAAATTCAAACACAGGATCCACGGCTTTAGGATATGTAAACGCCGTTATCTCTAATTTTTCTAAGGATCTGCTTGTAAAAGAAGTAAGGAAAAAAGTAAATATGGATATGACGGAAATTATTGATTACAGGCCCAGAATATGGTACAATCCGGAACTGAAAAGCGTAAGATTTTTAATTCTCGGATTAATCAGTCTGATATTATTGATGAGCTCCGTTATATCAACTTCACTTTCCATTGTTAAGGAAAAAGAAAATAATACTATTGAACAGATAATCGTTTCTCCCATTAAACCTTATGAGCTTGTTATCGGTAAAATCGTTAATTATATTTTAATAGCGATCATTTCAACAATATTCATATTTATAGCCGGATATTTTCTGTTCGGAGTGGAGATTAAAGGCAATTATTTTCTGTTAAGCCTGGGAATATTAATTTATATCGGAACCTGCCTCGGCATCGGTCTTCTGATATCGTCAATTTCCGAAACCCAGCAGTCTGCATTTATGCTCTCATCGATAATATCATTATTGCCTGCATTTATTTTATCGGGATTTGTTTTCCCGATAAGGAACATGCCTGTAGCAATTCAATTAATAACATATATTATACCCACCAGATATTTTTTGGTCATTTTAAGGAACATTGTGCTAAAAGGGTCGGGTTTGATCTCATTCTGGAAAGATCTGTTGACCATGTTTTTTCTGGCTTTATTATTTTTCGGATTAAATATTATTAGATTAAAAAAAAATAAAATCTAAATTTGATCATTAAGCGGAGTCTGAATATGAAAGGAAGAATATTTCACATTGTCAAAAAAGAATTCCTACAGTTAAAAAAAGATAAAAAAATGCTGGGTATGAGCATTATTGCTCCAATACTCCAGCTTCTCCTTCTGGGTTATGCGGCCAATATAGACACAAAAAATATACCCGTTGTATTCTGTGATATGGATAATTCAAGAATAAGCAGAAATTACAGTGAAACCATAACAAACTCGGGATATTTTGTAAAAATAAAAACAATCAATGACATCAATGAAATTGACAGCTATATTAATTACGGCAAGGCTTCAATAGGCATTATTATACCTGTAAATTTCGGTAAAAATATCATTTCGGGTAAAACCGTTGAAATACAGGGTATAATTGACGGTTCAGACTCAAATACCGCTACTATCGGTATGAACTACATAACAATGATAACAAGAGAATACACTCAAGATTTCTTAATAAAAAAAACGGAAAAACTGAAAAAAATAAATATCAATACACAAAAAATAACGCCGGAAATCAGAATATGGTATAATCCTGAATTAAAAAGCAGAAATTTCATGGTCCCCGGAATTCTGGGTTTATTATTAATGGTCACAACCCTAATGCTTACATCTCTGGCTATTGTAAAAGAAAAAGAGATCGGAACACTTGAACAATTGATAGTATCTCCTATCAAGCCGTATGAACTGTTATTGGGTAAACTTATCCCATTTATAATTATAGGGATAATAGATATCATACTTGTTCTGTCAGTAGCATCATTATGGTTTAAAATAACCATAAAAGGCAATGAAATCCTGTTGTTCTTTTTTTCCATAACTTTTTTAATTTCGACTCTCGGTATAGGCCTTTTCGTTTCAACAATCGCATCAAATCAGCAGCAGGCTATGATAGTGTCCATGTTTTTTATTATGATGCCCATGATGTATATGTCAGGATTCATATTCCCAATAGAAAATATGCCATTCTCAATACAGATTATAACTTATGTTATGCCTTTAAGATATTACTTTAATATTGTAAGAGGGATCTTTCTTAAAGGCATCGGTTTTTATGAGTTATGGTTCGATTTTTTAATGATGTTGATAATAGGATCAATAATTTTTACAATCAGCATATTGCGATTTAAAAAAAGAATAGGATAATAAAATAAATCAGCGTAAACCTGGAACTCTTGATTTAATATCCTTAATAATAGCATTTATATCCGTATCCAGGATTTTTTCCGCAGATGCTGTTTCTTTAATAAGCTCATTTAACTGCAAATCCTTTTTATTTGCCATTGATTCTTTTAATTTATCCATGTTTATGTCTTTTAATGAAACTCCTTTCATTAATTCTGTCATTATACTCCCAGAGCTGTAATTAGTGCTTAAAAAATTTGACAGTATATTTTTAGAAATAGCGCTTCTATTATCATTATTGATCTCGATCTTGGGTTTTTCCACAATATTATATTTGATATCAGGCAGTACCCCATTTAAATTAACTTTTAAAGATATTTTATCAATATTTAAAAAATCAATATTGAATTCCTTTATCAGTAAATCAAGATTACCAAGATAGTCAATATTTTTATCCTTTATATTCAACGTACCCAGACTTTCAAGATACTTAAGCTTTAAGCTTAAATCCTTTGCCTGGCTTTCTTTTTTACCGAGAATAAAAGTAGTTTTAAGCTCATTAATATGCCACTCTTTGTTTAAATCATCCAATTTTGAAAATAAAGAGTCAATAAACTGAAAAGGAGAATATTTACCGGCATTTTTCATAATATCAGTTTTGTAAACTTTAACCTTATTCTGAAAGTCATTTAATAAACTGTTATAAGTTAATTTTTCTCCTGGAAAATTTTCATTTATAATGGATTCAGCATATTTTTTTAATCCGTCATTGTTTTTCTTGAAAATTTCAGACTTCCGTATCTCTATGTCCTCCTTCAATTTTTTAGTTCTGTCCCTATATGACTTAATGTTCAACATTGTATCAATCAAAGGCAATCTTGATGCCGTATCAAGTAAAGGGGTGATCTTTTTGTCTATTTCTTCAATCTTATTGTCCAGTACATCTAATTTTCCGTCTGATTTTTTTTCAAAATCTGAGAATATCCCGTTATTATAATTCATAAACTCCTGCTTTTTGCCGAATAAATCTTCTGATTTTTTAACAGCAGATTGAACATTATCCTGAGATTTATCCAGAATAGAATTAAAAAACGTTTCGGATTCCTTATTAATTAAATCAATATCACCTAATGCGTACTTAATAACAGGTCCAAGTTCATCCGATAAATAGCTTTTTAAAATATTTACAACAAGTTCCTTAAGATTAGGTGAAGTAAAATCTCCCCTGACTACAGCCAGATCAATCGGACCGCTTAAAGAAATTTTTCCCGTAGTTTCATCAAATATTTTTAATCTTCCTTTTGATTTAAATTCAGAATTTAAATTTAAATAACTGCCGGAATTTAAAGCAATTTTTGTTCCTGCTTCCAGATCAAAAGGTTTATCGGATTTAATATTTATATTTTTTGCAAGCACTTTAAGATCAGATAAAACAGCTTCAGATCTGACATTAAGAAAAGCATTGTCTGTATAATTTACAGTTAAACCGTCAATGCCTACCCTTTTCAAGTCCACCCCAACAGGTATTATATTTCTTGTAAACTCTTCTTTTTTTTCTTTGCTTTTTTCAACTTTTTTGTCTGAAGTCTGGGGCGTAAATAAATTTAAAAAATAATCCCAGTTAGTGCCTGTTTTATTCCTCTCTAAATTTACAACACCTTTTTTAAGAACACACTCTTTTATTGATATTGTTCTTTGAAATAAAAGAGGTAAAAACCTGTATTCAAAATTTATTTCTTCTACATTTAAAATATTATCATTTGACCAGCCTTTGCCGTATTGTCCGATTTCTATATCATTTATTTTTATACCGGAAAAAATTGAAAATTTAAGCTTCCCCAATTTTATATCAACATTTAAATATTTACCCGCCTGTTTTTCTATCTCCTTTCTTACCAGTTCATTCGGGAATAAAATCGATAATAATAAAATAATAACTATAAATAAAACCAGAACAGTACTGATTATAATTATCAATGATCTCAATAATAATTTGTTGACTTTCATCTTTTAACTCCTATTTTAAAAAGCGTTCCCCGCGTTATTATGGCGCAATAACTCACCCTGAGGGACAGAGCTTTAAAAATTATCAAATCCAATCATACAACTGATAATGATCAATTTAATAAAATATTAAATGAAAATCAATTTTTAATCAATAAAATTGTTTATAAAATAAAAAAAAGATTATTTGTCGGAATGCTTTGACAGAACAATTTCTACTTTTTCCAGCAGGGTGTTTTTATCAAAAGGTTTATTGATCACTTCAAAATTACCGATTCTTTTTAATTCATTCAAAATATCACCATTAGTAAAACCTGTTATAATGATGATCGGTATTTTTACATTCAGCTCATTTAAAACCTTGATAAGATCAATACCTGTTAATTCGGACATTAGTATATCGGTAATAATAAGATCGATAATTTCGCCTTTTTTCAATAAATCCAATATAATATCCAAAGCCTCACGCCCGTTATTAATGATGATAACATTATAATCCTTAGTTGTCAGAAAAAATTTTATGCCCTTTAATAAAACTTCTTCATCATCAATAACAACTATGTTCTTTGTACGCATCTATATTTCTCCATAGATATTTAGCATAAATCATACCAAACATAATTCTCAATAAAAATATATCAAGCCTAATTTATTGTTATATAATAAGTTAGAATAACATCAAAACATTTAAATGTCACAAATTCATTATTTTAAATAATGTGAATATTTGTGGCTTTAAAAAAGTAAAAAAGTGGCAGTTTGCTAATCATTATTCTTTTTTCTGGATAAACGATTATTTAATGCTCTTCTTGATAAACCCAACAGCCTTGCCGCCATTGTCTGATTGCCTCCTGTTTTTTTTAAAGCCTTATTAATCCAAAAATCATCAACCTCCTTTAAGGTCATAAATTTTTTATCTTCATTGATTATATCATTTATACTCTCATTACCAAAGTTTTCTTTATTAGCCAACTTTCCTTCATGATTTATTTTTTTATAAAATGATTCCAAAGAAAGTATCCCTTTTTCATGGAGACTAATGGCATTAAAAATCATGCCTTCAAGCTCTCTCACATTTCCCGGATAATCATAATTTGAAAGCAAGGTTATAAGCTCTTTTGTATAAAAAGGTCTTTTTTTCTTCAAAATCTTACTTGCCTTGTCAATAAAATGATCAGTTAATAAAGGAATATCATCCATTCTTTCTTTCAAACTTGGTATATTTATATGATGGGATTCAAGTCTGTAATAAAGATCTTTTCTAATCCTTTCCTCTTCCACCATTTTTTTCAAATCTCTGTTTGTTGCAAAAATAAATCTGACATCAACATTTTTTTCAATATCAGATCCTATGGGATAGTATTTTCTCTCCTGAATAACCCTTAGGAGTTTCAACTGGCATTTTGAATCAATATCCCCGATTTCATCCAGAAACAGAGTGCCTCCATTTGCCTGTTCGACGAGTCCCTTGCGCCCTGATACAGAGCTGGTATAGCTGCCCTTGACATGCCCGAATAAAGTATCGGATATAAGGGACATGTCTTCACTTGCAATATTTAGTTTTACAAAATTACCGATTCTTCCGCTTATCTTATGGATTGCATTTGCAAATAATTCTTTACCGGTTCCGGTCTCACCGGTTATCAGTACAGGCAAAGGCGTTTGAGAAATAGCCTTAATATAATGGAATAAAGTTTTCATTTTTGCATTATTTGTAATAATTTCAGAAAAATCATCTTCAGATTTTTCCATATCGTCAATAATATGCTTCTTTAATAATTCATTTTCATTTTTGAGATCATTTATTTTTAAAATATTATTTATCACGGTCAATATCCTGGTTTTATCAAGCGGCTTTGAAATATAATCATAGGCTCCTTTTTTCATACATTCCACAATTGTTTCAATTTTAATCTCACCAGTTAAAACTATTACTGGAGTACCGGGATATTCAACATTGATCATTTCTAAAATTTCCAATCCGTTTACTTCAGGCATTACAAGATCAAGTAAAATCAATGAATATTTTTCATGCTTTAATATTTTTCCAACATTTCCCGGATTACTGCATAATCTGATATTACTTATACCTTGCGTGTTCAAAAAAAATTGTACGCTTTTAATAAAACTTTCATCATCATCTATCATTAATATTGGATTTTCTGGATAAATTACATTGCTCATAACTTCACCTCTCTTTCTAACGGTAAAGAAATGATAACCGTAGTGCCCTTTCCTTCTTCTGAAACAAATTCCATTTTACCGTTAAATTTTTCAATAATTCTATATGATATGGACAAGCCCAGTCCGGTCCCTCCTGTATTGATCTTAGTAGTATAAAAAGGGCTTAAGATTTTATTTAAATTATTTTTTGAAATGCCTTTTCCTTCATCTTTAACTATTAATATAATCATATTATTATCGCGGTTAAATTTAGAAGAGATATTTATAAATTGAGTTCTGGAGGTTAAAGCCTGGCATGAATTAACTATTAAATTTATAATGACCTGTTCAAGCTGCTGCGAATTACCTGTTATATGCGGTATATTTAATCCATAATCAACAGAATAATTATCGGTTGTCTTTCTGATAAGATGATTTACGATTACAGAAGCTGATTTAATGACCTTATTGACATCAACGTTCTGATCCCAGATCCCGCTGGAAGGCTGAATAAATTCTTTCAAATTTTCTATGATATTTTTTATCCTTGTGGATCCATCCAATAAACCATTAATAATGTAAGTTGTCTCTTTCTTTACAGATAAAAAAGGCATACTGGATACCAACAATTTTTCCTGTTCCTCCATACTGATAAAATTATCAAATAATTTAAGAAATTCCTTCCATATATCAACTAAAACCGATGTGTTGAACAAAATAAAATTATTTGGATTATTTATTTCATGGGCAATTCCCGAAAGCAGTATACCTATGGTAGCCATTTTTTCTGCCTGTATCAATTGCAGTTCATTTTTTCTTGATTCCTCTTCATCCAGTTTCTTTTGCGTTATATCCTTTATAAATATAATAAAAAAGTTGTCATTAAAAAAATTTGCATATTTTACACTTAATTCAGTATAAATCTTGTCCTTATTCTTTTTAAGCCCAATAAAATCAAAAATATAAGAGCCTTTCTCTATGATGCTTTTTTGATAATCTTTTAAATTTTCTTTTAAAAACATCTCTTCTTTTTCATCAATAAATAATTCCTGAATATTTTTTTTTAACAATTCTTCCTTATTATATTCAAACATTCTGCAAAACGCATCATTGACATCAATAATTTTACCTGTAACATCAATAATAAAAAAGCCGTCAATTGCAGTCTGCAGTATGGTTTTAAATTTATCTTCTGTGAGTTTTCTATCTGTAACATTATGAACAACACCATCATAAGAAATCAATTTGCCTTTTTCATTAAATGATGGAACAGGAGTGTTTTGCACCCAGATAATATTTCCGGTCTTATGCACCAGCCTGTGTTCTATGGTTTCAAATTTATTTTCCTTAAGTATATTTTTTATTTGTCTCTCAACAATAGGCTTATCATCATCATGTATCATTTTATACCACAGGTCTTTATCCTTTTCCAGCTCCTCAACCGTATACCCGGTAACGGCAAAAGAAGACTCTCTATATATAGTTTTATACGGTTTGCCTTTTTGATCTATATGAACAGTATATATATAATCAGTAATTGCCTCTGTGATCCTTCGATATCGATCTTCGCTTTTTCTCAATTCCAATGTCCTTTTTATAACCTGTTCTTCCAGAAAATCCCTTTCCTTTAAAATTTTATCCTCGGCTTCCTTCATCCTTAATAAAGTATTTATCTGAGCAATTAATTCAACAGGTTCAATGGGTTTGGAAAGAAAAAAATCAGCTCCGCATTGCACAGCTTTTGTATAAATATCCTGATCACTTTTAATTGCTGTCAGCATGATTATCGGTATATTTTTTGTCTTAGAGTCCATTTTTATCTTTTGAGTAACTTCATATCCGTCAAGCCCAGGCAGTTTTATATCAAGTAAAATTATATCAGGAAGCTCCTCTACTGTTTTTTTTATTGCATTTAAACCTGAGTTTTCAGTTATGATGATTATATTGGGCAGTCTTTTGTTCAACTGTCTTGTTATTAAGTAAACAAATTCATTATTGTCATCAATTATTAAAATCTTTTTCTTTTTCATCAGCATTTAAAACCAAAAATAAAAGTATAAAAAAAATATAAAAACTTCATATTTATAAAAAATTATAATCATAATTAATTTAAAAATCAATAATAAAAAATATTAATAATATAATAAAAAAAAATTTTTCTTTAAGATTCTATAATTAAAAAACATATATTAAAAAACAATTGACATAACTAACTTTTTTTTTTATTTTTATTTACACACGGTATATTGTAAGAAAAAAAAATGAGCAAAAAAAAAATATCTGCAAATAACGATAAAGCATCAAATTTTTTCAATTTTATAATCAGCTTATTGCCCTTTATATTGCTGATCCTTATAGGAATCATACAAGGGGAGATCACCCTTCATCAAAAAGTTTTCAAGACATTTTTAATTTTTTTATTTGACTCTTTGTTATTAATTACAATTTTTCTCTATATGTTCATAAAAAAAGATATGACTATAATAAAGAGAAAATATTTATTGTTTTTTTTATTATATCTTTCATATGTTTTTATCCAATATATAATCTCATTTCTTTCAAAAGAAATTTCCTATGACAGAGATTATCATCTCGGCAACTATATTTTACTGATAATTTTCGGATTTTTTTTCTTTTTATATATCAGAAACTTTTTACAAATCGAAACAGGTTTATTGATCATCAATTTCTTTATGCTGATAGTATTTATCTGGTCACTGTATGAATTAATTATAAAAGGATTTAACTTCGGCAATTTCAGACCAGAGCTTAGCTTTGGGAATACCGATTATTTTGCAGGTTATATCATCGGACTTTTACCGCTGTCGCTGATCGGAGCACTCATCTGGTTCATTAATTATAATGAAACAAAAAAACCATTTCAGCTTTTCCTTGCAATATCCTGCTTAATACTTTCTCTTATCGGTATAGCGCCATTAATCGCAACGCAGACCAAATCCGCAATTTTCGGATGGTATATAGGATATATGCTGATATTCATAAGCTGTTTAATTTTAATTCAGAAAAAATTTGTTTTAAGAACCAAATTAATTTTTTCTTCAGTATATTTAATGATTTTTATCATTATTCCGATTATCTTTCTCTTGTTCCCTCCTCCTTTCATAAAGTTAATTTTCAGAAGAATATTTGATGCTTTTAATGATTTTGACTTCTTTTTAAAGGACAGAATTGAAAACGGCTGGGCTGGAGCATTAGGACTATTTAAAGATCATCCACTCTTCGGAGCAGGTTTGGGATCAGTTTATCCTGCTTCCTTTAAATATATCGGCAAATTTTTTTATCTGTATTCATCAAGCAATTCTTTTAAGCATTCACACTGCGAATATGTGGAAATACTCGGAGAAGCAGGCATCTTCGGCATTATGATTTTTTCCTCTTTAATTTTATTTGTTATAATATCATTATTTAAAATAACTTTCTCCGATAAATATCATATAAAATTCAGACTGCTTTCTTTAGGTACATGCTGCGGAATAATAAGCATGCTGATACATCAAATTTTCAGTCTTTCCCTAAGAATGAGCGTAACAATGACCGCTTTTTTCTTTTTGATGGGACTTTCGATATTCATCATTTCATATAAAAATAAGGCTTTGGTTGACAGCATTGAAGAAGAGAAAAGCGTACAAAATGATCATGGAAACCATAAGTTCTTTATTCCATACTTTGAAAAAAATATAACTTTAAGAAACTTCTATATCATACTAATTATTATTTTAATGCTAGTTTTCTATTCATTTATACTTATAATGCCTGTATTCAACAGTGAAAATAATATTATTAAATCAGAAAAAAGCTATATCATGGCAGGCAATATTTACGACCAGGCTTTACAGGATGAAAAAAACATAAGCAATTATGCTTCTTTATTCAATAAATATATAGAACTGTCAAATAAATACATAAAGAATGCAATTATCATAAAACCTGACAATCCTTATGCTTGGACCCAAAAATATATACTGGATAGGGATGTAAATTTTAAATTAACCAAAGATGATGATGATGTTAAAGCGGTATTAAATGACATAAAGACAGACCTTGATAATTTAAACTC
>JAFGQB010000192.1 GCA_016935915.1 Spirochaetota bacterium | reverse complement strand
CTTTCAAAGACAAATCGACCATCAGCTTAAAGACATGTTTAGAAACTGTGGTTTTTATAAACCTTTCTATATTGACATCAAATCAGTCATTCATGCAAGCCGAAATATCGTGTCCCCGTATTTAAGAGGAGAAGTCCCGATTACAAGCGGAGCAGCTTTAAAATACATATTAAATCCTTCATGCGGAGCGATCTCAATCGGACCGTTTGCATGTCTCCCGTCAAGAATGGTTGAAAGCCTTTTAAAAACGAACATGACCCTGACCAACAAAATAGATGCAACAGGGACTAATCCCATGATAGAAGAGCTATCTAAAATGGGAGTTGACAATCTGCCGTTTTTGGCAATAGAGTCCGACGGCAACCCGTTTACTCAGGTTACTCAGGCACAGATAGAAGTATTCTGCCTGCAGGCAAACAGGATGTATGAAAATATGAAGGAAGCAAAAAAGAGGACTCTAGGCAAATTAAATTAAACACAAAGGATCAATAGTGGCTTTTGAGCAATATTTCTGGCTTATAGGACTCGGTATACTGGTAGGTACCTTCGGGACATTGATCGGTGCAGGCGGCGGTTTTATCTTAATGCCGATACTGCTCATTGCATATCCTCATGCAAGAGCAGAAACAATAACATGTATATCTTTGGCAGTTGTTTTTGCCAATTCTTTTTCAGGTTCCCTTGCATATGCAAAGATGAAAAGAATAGACTATAAGTCCGGCATTATTTTTGCTTTAGCGACAGTGCCGGGAGCGGTTCTGGGAGCATTGACTACCGATTACATCCCAAGACAGATTTTCAACATCACATTCGGCATTGTAATGATAATCGCAGCTGTTTATCTTTTTTTCCACAGACCAACTGATGATCAAAAAGCAGACAAAAAATTATCCGGGCATACAATCCGAAATCTTATCGATAAGACTGGAAACTGCTATGCTTATTCCTATAATATGAAAACAGGAATTATAATCAGCCTTTTTGCCGGATATATTTCAAGCTTGCTTGGGATAGGAGGCGGCATAATCCATGTACCTGCTTTAGCTCGTCTTTTAAACTTTCCTGTTCATATAGCAACTGCAACTTCTCATTTTGTTCTTTCCATCATGGCATTTACAGGAACAATCGTTCACATTGTAACTGGTTCATTTGCCTATGGAGGTTTAAGACGTACGATTTTCTTAAGCATTGGCGTTCTAATAGGCGCACAGATCGGTGCAATGTTTTCAAAAAAAATCCAGGGTATATGGATAATCAGGGGTCTGGCATCGGCACTGGTGTTTGTAGGCATACGGATATTAGTCATGGCTTTTTTTTAAAGAAATTGACCTGATTGGATTTTCATAATTAAATGGCGGTATTATTACGCTTTTTTTTGGTGCAAAATCTATCCGGAAGCGGCCGGTTTTCAGATAGCATGGTTTAACTGTATTCTTTAATGTAAATTATCTTCCTGATTTTTATTTATGATATATAATAAAAAGCTTATATGATAATAAATTTATCAATATTTTTCCTTACAGGATGTTTTTTCCTTTTGTTGTTAACTTTTATTGTTTATAAAACAGGTGCAGTGCATAAAACATGTAATCCATCAGGCCTTCTTAAAAAAAAACAGACAATATCAGGCATTATCATATTGATGATTGTTTTTATATTAATAACTTCTTTTTTCATATTATTCGGGATAAGTTCATTTGATAATAAATCCGGCTTTCTTTAAAAAGTTATTATGGACTTCTATGCTCATGCTTCTTTTAATCTTATTTGATTCATTTTTATCAACATTTTATTAATTGGTAAAATAAGACCGTCATTCTTAAATATCCCTAAAGAGACAACAATTGAATCGATGATGATACATGTTAAAAAAACATTTACCATAGGTTGATTATTCATCATATCGATAATTTTAATAAGTGTAATCATAGTTCACTTTATTATTAACTAATTTTATCTTCTCCCCCATTTAAAAAAAAAATTTAATAGTTACAAAAAAAAACGCATGATTTAAGACTTTTTTGCGATTATATAGGTGTAAAAAGTTTTTTTGATGAAAAAGCGCGCTGATATATATCAACAACAGGACCTGTCAGCTGTCAAGTAGTGCAGTTGACAGCTATCAGGTAAATACCTGTCAACTGTCAGGTCTAGTATTTGACAACTGTCAGATAAATACCTGTCAACTGTCAGACAGAACACTTGACTGCTGTCAGAATAATGAAGTGATATTTTTCATACAGAAAACATTATTACTGGAAATATTTCAAAAGTTTTTTGAAATTAAAAAATAAATCAAAGTTAAAAGGAGTATTTATATGAAAAATATAAACTACTATTTGCTTGAAACACCTTTATCCAAAGGTAAATTTATCCCGAGAACCATATTGAATAACACTTATACGGATAAGGAATTGATAACAGTAATGAGAAACAAAGATTCTTCATTATCAGAAGCAGATATAAAAAAGACTCTCAAACTGTTAGTAAGCAGTGTTCAGTATCTTTTATCTCAGGGTATAGCAGTATATGTACCTGATTTTCTCAAGATCAGTCCCACTGTAAAAGGTTTATTCAATTCACCTGAAGAAGGATTTAATCCTTCAAAACATTGGGTCGGTATTAACTGTACAATAGCAAGTTCCCTGATCGACGACTTTCAGAAAGAAGTAAAAGTTGAAAAGATAAGCAAACCATCAAATTGGCCTGATATTACAGCGATTTATGACTGCGAAACAAAACAAAACACTATACAGACCAATTATGCAAACCATATATCCGGCGACTATCTTATTCTGCCTGATTATAAGATCGAAGGGATAAATATAACATCAAAATCGGACATTAACCAATCCATCCTTATCGGAGCAAATGAGATCGGCATAGTATCGCATAAAACTAAAGAAATTACATTTACGATAAATAAAACTTTTTTACCTCCGGTTTGGCTTGTTAACGGTATGGAAATACTGGTTAAGGTGAGATATATTTCTAAAAACGGATATTCTAAAGAAACAGATTTTTATGAAAGTGTATGGGTATTATAATTGCTTTTCTAAAATATAAAAATCCGGCAGCTGTCATGCTGCCTGGTTTTTTTAAACAAAAAAGTTTACTCTAAATAATTTCAAAAGTCTGGATTTCACCCGGATTTTATGCTAATACATATAAAGGATTTATTTTTCATGAAACAAAGTTATTTTGACCTTTATAAAAACTGTTCTCTCTGTCCGAGATCATGCGGCATTGATAGAACCGTTAAAAAAGGTTTTTGTGGTGAAACTTCAGACTTAAGTATAAATGCATATCTTTTACACAAAGGAGAAGAGCCGTGCATTTCGCACAAAAACGGGTCAGGCACGATCTTCTTTACGGGATGCTCTCTAAAATGTCCTTTCTGTCAGAACAAGCAGATAAGTCAGCTGGCAGTTAAAAAAAAATATTATGGCATAGATCAATTCATAGGTATAATAACCGAACTTATCAACAACGGCGCCGAAAACATCAATTTTGTCACACCCGATCAGTTTATGCCTCATATTATCGAAGCAATTGAATATTTTAAAAGAAAAAAAATAAATATTCCCTTTATTTACAACTCAAGCGGATATCAAAGTTTAGAACACTTAAAAAAAACAATAGATTTTATAGACATCTTCCTTATAGATTATAAATTTGCCGATGAGGTTGCTTCAAACTACTGCATTAACAATAGAGAATATCCTTCTGTTGCATATAATGCTATTAAATATCTTTTGGAAAAAAAAGGAAATCTCATACTCAACAGTAAAGGAAAGGCAGAAAAAGGATTACTGATCAGACATCTTATTATGCCCACATTTATTGATAACAGCATAAAAGTCATCAACAATCTCTATTTTGATTTCGGAAACAAAGTCTATTTAAGCCTCATGTCCCAGTATACCCCTTTTTATTTGAATGATAACTTATTAAAAATTAACAGAAGAATCAATAAAAAAGAATATGATGAAGTCATTAATTTGGTCAATGAACTGGGCTTTAAAAACGGATACATACAGGAATTCATCAACACTGACGATGATTATCTGCCTGACTTTAAAAGAGTAAATATATTTAAACAGAAGTAAATTAAATAAAATGAAAGATTATAAAAAAATACTTAAGGATTATATAAATAAAAACATACCAATAACCTCAAAAATGAAATTCAAGATTGAAAGCTATGATAAAAATAAACTTGTTATTTCAGCACTCCTTAATGCAAATAAGAATGACAAAAACAGCGCTTTTGCCGGCAGCATATATTCTCTGGCTGTGTTGACAGGATGGGGATTATTAAAATTAAAGCTTTTATGCGAAAACTTAAATGCAGATACCGCAATTCATAATGCTACCATAATTTATCATAAGCCGGTTTTGAATAATTTTATAGCTGAATGCTCTTTGACTGACAATGAAAATTATGATGAGTTCTTAACAAGACTTAAAGAGAAATCAAATGCAAAATTATCATTATCCATAAAAATATCAGAAAAAAATGACCCTGAAAATACAGTTAAAGCGGAATTAAACGGAGAATATTTTTCATGGATTAAAAAACAATGATCATTGAACAACATCTTCAATTCTTTTGCCGTTAACAAGCAGATTCTTAATCCTCGAGTTTCCCTCTTTATCAACCGACAGTTCAAGTTCTATATCAGGCGTATTTTTTTGGCGCAAATAGCTTTCCGCTTTTGGCGCAAGATCTTCCTGCATATAATATTTATCAAAAAGAAAATCGACCTTTATATGCTCTTTAGATGACATTCCAACATCAAATGAACCGCCGCTGTCCGAGCTGTATTTCCCTTTTATATATAAAACATTGCCCTGAGGAGGTTCATCTGTTATATTCACTATTTCATATTTATCATTAAGTGAAAGATAGAG
>JAFGQB010000191.1 GCA_016935915.1 Spirochaetota bacterium | reverse complement strand
TTTTTTTGAATTAATTTCTGAATAATTATCTCATGAGGTATCCTTGGATAATTTTCCGCAATTTCGAGTTTAGCTTTGCATGATTGAGAAGACTTTACTATAAGATCAGCATCGCTTAAAGTCACAGCGATAGGTGTTTCCAATAGAACATTTATACCAGACTCCAGACATTTAATTGTAGGCTCTGCATGGTTGTCCCTGCTAGTTGTAACAACAGCTATATCCGGCTTGTTTTTTTTTATTAATTCATCTAAAGATGTGTAATAAGGAACATTCTGAGAAATACCGACTTTTCGGGCTTTTTCTTCAGTCCTGCTGCATACGCTTTTTAAAACAAGATGATCTTTTAATTCATTAATTATCGGAATATATATTTCGTTTGCTCTTTTGCCGCATCCGATTATTGAAACAGTAAATTTATCCATAATTATTCTCCGAAAGATTTATCTGGTTCAGAATACATTTGAATAGTATTCAGTTGTAAAATAATATAATCGGCTTTAATTGAATTGTCAAGTTAAAACAAAGGGGCTGTCTCAAAAGCCGTAGGGGCACAAAATATTGTGTCCCTACTTACAGATATTAATTTATAAATATGATTTTGTTTTTTAAATTAAAATTTTTAGGACGGCCCGGTAGTATAAAAATTTTATCAAATTTTAATTTAACTGAATTTAATCTAATATGGTATAACTATAAAATTACCGGTCCACCATTTATTAGCAGGCAGATTGCATGAAACAGAGTTATAATATAGCATTGTTTCCGAGGACTCTGACTGCATGATTGTATTGGTTATACCTGTTAAATCAGCTTTTTTAAGATAAACTACTGTCTTCCATGTTGTTCCTGCATACTGTCTTATCACCGTATTTGCACTGTTGCATTTGATGCTTTCAAACGTAGCAGTGTTGGGATACATGATCCTGAAAAGGTTTCCGCTGCAGTTATTGGCTGTCAGGTCTGATACCAAATAGGTTCCGTCTTTTGCCAAAGATACTGCGTTTTCATTGGGATTTAAAAGAGTTACATTTTGAACAGTTGAATTTCCTCCTGAAAGTTGTATGCATTCAAATGGAGGAGTGTCAATAGTAATATTTCTAACAGAGCCGTTTATTATTTTAAAAACAGGAAACTCCACATGAGCACCGTCACCGATGACCGCCTTTATGGTTTCTCCGCCGCCGTCCCAGGTCGAGCCGTTTACAAGGATCATGGAACTGCTTATAATTAATCTTTCTGTTTCATCAAATAAATCTTCGACTTGCGGACCTTTTGCCTGCTGTTGTTCAAAGGGATTACAGCTGAACCATAATAAAAGAAAGAAAACCGATAAAGTGGCTAATAAAACAAATTTACATTTTTTCATAATAAAATTTCTCCTTTTTAAAAATATTTTTTTTTAATTTTTTTATCATAACTCGGTTTAATGTTATTTGTTATGAAAAAAAATATTATATTTACTTATATTAATTATCACAGGACAATCAATATTATGTTATCTCTTCATCTTAAATATCAACCTTGAAATAAACCACACTGGAGAGAGCATTGTACCTATTACCTTGTCCAGAACCGGACCGAATTCATGGGTAAATTTGAACTCTACGTTTTCATCTACCAATGTTGATTTATTAAGTATTTCTTGATTTTTAACTTTTTTATAATCTTTTAATACTTCATCCATTACAGTGATTTTTTTGTCAAAGTAATTTAATACTTTTTTAGGATCAAATTTACGATAGGCTTTCCAGAGGGTCGAATAAACGCCCACAAAACAGCGCGGCTGATGGCTTACATTTGAAGCACCGATAATAGTCCCTGTTTCAATACCGTGTTCTTTAAGCTCCTTTTTTTCCATTTCACGGGTTGGGATATTGTAGATCTCATTTATAAACCGGATTCCGTACTGAGCCATATACTTTGTGAATCTGTTGACAATAGCGGGCATGTGCTCGGGATGATCAGACTGCGAACCTGTAAGACCGTTTGAAATTTTGTCTATTCCGTTATCAAGACAGTATTTGATGGTTTCTGCAAGCATAGACATTTTACAGCTCAAGCAGAGTATTGCAGGGGAAGTGCCATTGTTGTATTTAAAATAGTCCCTGGTGAAATCCTTCCAGAACAGATTTCGTGAATGATCAATATTGATTATATTATGAATGATCTTTGCATTCGGGCATGCACGCTGAATATTGTCAATGTTTTTTTTGCAATTGTTTATACCTATAGTAAGAGACACATCGAATGTCAATAGATGAACTTCTTTATATTTTTGTCCGAGTCTGAATGCTGAAAGCGTTGAGTCAAGGCCTCCGGAATACATAACGGCAATTGCTTTGTTTCCGTTTTTCATATTGAACTCCCTGCTGATAAAACTTTTTAAATTATTATAGTCAACAATTATAACCTCAAAAATTACAAAAGTCAAACAAAGATTAAAAAATATAGGATTTAAATTTTTAAAAAATTTTTGAAAATACTATGAATACTGCCAGTCCTATACCGCCGAAAAAAGCAAGATTTGAATGCTTTATTTCTTCACCTCTTGCTTCGGGTAAAAGATGTGAAGCTGAAACATATATTAATACTCCTGATACAAAACCCAGCATCATACCCAGACTGCTCTCTCCAAGTTTATTTATAAAAGGATAGGCTATGAATGCTCCTAAAGGTGTAGTAAGACCTGCAACAATAAAAGCATAAAACATTGCTTTTTTTTCTTTTACTCCACCCTTTAAAAAAAGTGTATATGTGATAATGCCCTCTGCAAATTCATGTATCACCAATCCTGTTGCAGACAAGAAACCAGTAAGAATGCTGATATTAAAAGTTACGGAATAAATAATTCCATCTATAAATGAGTGAATGGCTATCCCCTCAGCTGCAACTATACCAAAAGCAAGAACTTCCCTTTTTGTTATTTTTTTTATAAATTCATTAGAAAAAAACATAAATAGAAAACCGAATAAAGCCATAAAACCTGCATAAAAGTTTTTTTTGATTGCCTGAGGTAATGCAATCATTAAAGGTGTTGAAATTAAAACTCCAGCTGCAAAACACATAAAATATATCTTTGCTTTTTCTGCCCATTGTCTGAATTTAAAAATAATTAAAATTCCAATACTGTTAATAAGAGCCGCAATTATGGCAAATGAGGCAATCCAGATAAAAGTTTTTGAAAAACCAAACATAACAAACCTCCTAAATATTTCAGGCATCACTTCATAAACAGATAAAATTTAATTAATTAAATCATTTTATAAATTTTTTAATTTTTCATCAACACTTCCATCCGGAAGTATCCAATCAGGATGATATTTTCCGTTTTCTTCCATCTGATAACGAATACATGTTATCCATTTATCTTTGCAGTAATTATTTATCCATTTTGCATTAATTTTTCCTTTTTCATAGTATCTTTTCATTGGGCAAACCTGATACCATTTACATTCCATAATTACCTTTTATATTTTTAAAATTTTTATCAAGATATTTAATGAACCTGTTTTTTTTATCCACTAATACAGTTTTGGATTTAACCGGTTTATCTGAAAGTTCAAAACCGGCAATAATGACTTTATCTCCCTTTTTTATCTTTTTTGCCGCTGCTCCGTTTATACAAATTACTCCGCTGTTTTTTTCACCTAAAATAATGTATGTTTCAATTCTCTGTCCGTTTGTTTTATCCCATATTGCAACTTTTTCATTTTCATTAAAACCTGCCTTTTCTGTTAGCGATGAATCTATTGTTATACTGCCTATATAATTTAATTCAGATTCAGTGACAGTTGCATCATGTATTTTACTTCTTAAATACCAGCGCATTGTTTCTCCTTTTTATTTAGCATTAAATTGTTATAGGCATTTAATAAAATTTCTTCGGTTTCCTGCCATCCAATACATGCATCGGTGACTGATTGACCGTAAAAAATTTCATTTTTATTTTCCGGTATTACCTGGTTACCTTCTTTTAAATTGCTTTCCAGCATGAAACCTTTTATTGATTTATTTCCATAATTTTTCAGGTCTATGATATATTTTAAAACATTTTTTTGCCGTTTAAATTGTTTAGATGAATTGCCGTGGCTGCAATCGATTATTATGTTAGGTTTAAGATTTGATTTTATTATTAATTCTTCTGTTGATTCGATACATTCTTCATAATAATTTGGAGTTTTATCACTGCCGCGCAATATTAAATGAGTATATTTATTGCCAGAAGTTTTTAATATAGAAGTTTGACCTTTTTTATCTATTCCTATAAAATGATGGGATTGTCTTGATGAAATAATTGCGTTTATGGCAATATCAATATTCCCTGTAGTAGAGTTTTTAAATCCTATGGGAAAAGACAATCCGCTTGCAAGTTCACGATGCGTCTGGCTTTCAGTAGTTCTGGCACCAATAGCAGCCCAGCTTATAAAATCAGCAATGTATTGTGGAATTACCGGATCAAGCATTTCAGTTGCACAGGGCATACCCATTGCATTAATTTGAGCCAACAATTTTCTTGCCAGTTTTAAACCTTTTTCAATGTCATAAGAACCGTCCAGATTGGGATCTGTTATTAATCCTTTCCAGCCGAGTGTTGTCCTTGGTTTCTCAAAATATACGCGCATTATGATGTAAATTTTATCAATTATTTTTTCCCTGAGTTCATTTAATTTTTCAGCATATTCGATTGCGGAATCGATATCGTGAATAGAGCATGGGCCAACAATTGCCATTATTCTGAAATCTTTTTCATCTAAAATATTTTTAATAACATCTCTGCTCTCATAGATATTTTTTTTATTATAATCTTTATTTTGTATTTCGTATTTTAACATTTGAGGAGTTATTAATGGTTTTACTTCCATGATATTAAGATCATTTATTTTATTCATTTTTTATTCCTTTTTTTAAATTTGATCAAATTTCCAAGGTTTTATTGGAATAAACTTTTATATAATTATTTTTAAAAATCCTTTTTATAATTTGTACAGCTTTTCCACCGGTACAATGGCATGGGGCAATTTCTCCTATTTGATTATGATTTTTTAATTGCAATGCTGTTTTTTTTAATTCATAGGAAGATTTATTTGATAGATGAAATCCTCCTAATAATAATGATATTTTTTTATTAAATTCATCATGTACCTTTTGAACAATATTAATAATTCCTGGATGAGCGCATCCTGTTAAAAGTATTATTTCATCATTTTTTTTAATAACCAGCGACTGTTCATAAATTTTTTTATTATTATACAAACCGATGATTTCTCCGGTTGAAAAAATGTTATCTGTAATTTGATAAAAAGAACTTTCTAATTCAATAATTTTTACTTTGTAAGATTTTACTATTTCTTTGAATTCTTTTGAAAAGCTTTTATTCAATATAACTGTTACGTTATTATTATTTTCTAAAAACCACCACAATCCGCCTGTATGATCCCAATGTTCATGAGAAATAACAACATATTCAATTTTTTCTATATTTATTTTATTCTTTTTAAAGTTTTTTTCTAATATTTTATAATTGGAAAAAGTATCAAATAAAATTTTATTGTCAATTAAAACCGATAATCCCCAATTTTTAAATAATATTTCATATTTTATACTGGCCTCGGCTATTATTTGTAATTTCATTTCTATCTCCTAATGAATTCATAATTTGTTCGGAAATTTTATTATATATAATAGCGCCTTCTTTTTGATTATAATAATAAACATAGGCTTTACCATTATCGCCTGAATCAACAATATCAGTGTCGATTGGTATTTGTCCCAGCAGCTTAACATTAAAGTCTTTACAAGCTTTTTCGGCTCCGCCTGATTTAAAAATATTAATTTTTTCTCCGCATTTGGGACAGACAAAGCCAGCCATGTTTTCAATTATTCCGAGAATTGGAACATTTAATTGTCTGCTGAAATTAATTGTTTTACGCGCATCTAAAAAAGCAATATCCTGTGGTGTTGAAACAATAATGCTGCCGTCGACTTTTTTTAATAATTGAATTACACTCAACGGTTCATCTCCAGTTCCGGGCGGACAATCAATTATAAGATAATCCAATTTTGGCCATTCTATATCGGATAAAAACTGTTTAATTGCATTCATTTTCATCGGACCTCTCCAGATAATCGGATCATCACTGTTTTCAATCATGGAGGCAATTGTCACAACAAAAAGATTTTTTGTTGCTTCAATCGGTTTGGGGCGTTGATTGACTCCAAAGGTCAACTCTTTTCCCTCGATCCCTGTTAATTTTGCGATTGAAGGGCCATGAATATCAACATCTAAAATTCCAACTTTTGCACCGCTTAGTACAAATGAATAGGCCAGATTTGTACTGACTGTGCTTTTACCGACTCCTCCTTTGCCGCTCATCACAACTATTTTATATTTAATTTTCCTTAAATTTTCCTCTTTCAATAATTCATTAAATTCTTTGTCATTATTGTTCATATAAATAACTCCGTTTTATTCAATAATTAAAAAACATTTAAAATTATCACTAATCGTATAATTTCATGGTTTCCCGTTTTTCTTCAAGTAAATGTCGAATATGCTCTTTCATGCCCATTGAGTCCCAGAATGAAAGATTTTTATGGGCGTTAAAATATTTAAGCGGTATGGGATGCGTTCCAAATACTACAGGGATTTCATAATACTTTTCAATAAATTCTTTAAATCGTTTGATATTAGGGCAAGGGGGATAACCTACTATCATACCTGTTGCAAAATGTATAATGTCAACTCCGTTTTTTTTCATTTCTGCCGGGGCATATTCTATATTGCCGCCGGGACAACCGCCGCAATATGTATAGCCGACTAATTCTAATTTTTCCTCTTTTGGATATAAGGCGAAGCCCCCCTGATGCTCTTTTAATGATCTAAAGCATTTTCCACTGCTGCAAGATTGATAACGTCCACAAATAATAATACCGATTTTTTTCATATATCATTCCCTTTTTACCTAAAAAATATTCTATTGTAAGTTTTTAGTTTGATACTAATTCTTTTAACTTTTATAACTACCTAAATATTAATTTAAAATTGATAAATACTATTTTAAAAAGTCAGAGATAATTTTAAAATTGACCTGTTTTTAATAAAACAAGTGTACATGCTTCAAGAACCTGAATACCGTTTCTGATTATTTTATTTTTAATCTTTTTTGATTCGCTGCCGGGATTTAAAATTATTCTTGTGGGTTTTTTCAAAATAATATCAGATAAAGTTAATTCTAATTTTTCCGGACTTAGGTAAACTGTAAGTGTGTCGATTTCATTTTCAACATCGGTAACTTTTTTAAAGCATATTTTGTTTTCTATATGTTCATAATTAGGATTAATAGGATAAACATTATATCCTTTATCCATTAAAAGTTTTTGAGCCATATAAGCATAGCGATCAGGGTTTGCCGATGCACCTAATATGGCGACATGTCTATCACTTGGTTCCAATTTAAATCTCCTTCATTTGATAAAATAAAAAACTTTATGATTGATATTGTTTTTATTAATTATCCCGTTTTGCAGTAATTGATTAATTTGCTTAATGGTTTCAGTCCTGTGAATTTGCAAACCTCCGCTGATGTCATCAATTGTGCAAGGACGTCTTTTAAGTAAATTTATTATATCTTCGGAATTTGTTTGTATTTTATTTTTTTCATTTGCAATAAAATTCCCGATTATTTCAACTTTATGTGTAAAATATTTTTTCATTTGATTCATTTTTTTAAAACTTACAGGTTTTGCATAGGATTCCGTCCCAGGTCTGTATGCCGAATTAAGCTGGATTTTATCTAGATGCATTTTTTTTGTATAGTCTGCTATCTGAATTATTTCCTCTTCACTGTCAGTAATATTTTTTAAAACTAATATCTCAAGCCAAATTTTATTTTTAAACTGATATGAAAAATTAATTAATCCGTCTACCACTTTTTTAAATTCTAAATTTTTATGAGGTCTGTTAACAAATTTATAATTTTTCTCGTTGCCGGCATCCAGAGATGGAATAACTAAATCAATGTTTTTAATGTCTTTTTGAACATTTTTATTCCATAATAGCGAACCGTTTGTTAATAATGCTACCGGTATGTTTGTTGTTTCTTTGATAAAATCAATTAATTCTTTTAATCTTGAATATAATGTCGGCTCGCCTGAACCGGAAAATGTTATATAATCGATTTTTAGTCCGCTTTCCAGTTTTTTTTTCAGTTCTATTTTTAAATTTATTGATGGAATATATTCTTTTCGTTCTATAGTATTATTTGTGGTCTTGCCTAGCTCACAGTAAATACAATCGAACGAACATGTTTTATATGGAATAACATCAACTCCTAATGAATAACCCAGTCTTCTCGATGGTACTGGACCAAAGATATATTTGAATTTATCCATATTAAACTTTTACTCCATTAAATGCATTTGATTTAATATTTTCCCATATTTCTTTAATTGAATTGGTTATATTTGAGTCTTTATCAAATTCGATAATGGATAATCCTTTAACCTGAGCCTCAGTGATTTTTTTATCATATGGGATTGCGCCTAGAAAATCGATTTGTTCATTATTGATAATTTTTTTTATTTCTCTGGTTTTATCAATATTTAAATCATATTTATTTATGATTACTCCTGATTTTATTTTAAAATGTTCTGTTACATCGAGTATTCTCAATAAATCATGTATTCCGGATACAGTCGGTTCTGTAACAATTACAGCATAATCGGCGCCTGTAATAGAGGCAATCACGGGACATCCTGTACCAGGAGATCCGTCAATTATTGCATTTTTAATTTTGTATTTAACAGCCAGATCATTTTTTTTATTTCTGACAAGCGATACAAGTTTACCTGAGTTTTCTTCTGCTGTCCCGAGTTTTGCATGGGACATAGGACCGAATCTGGTTTCGGAAATATACCATTCCCCATTAATGTGAGATATTAAAGATACTGCATTTTGTTTGCAGACAAGTTTGCAGACTCCGCAGCCTTCACATGATAACGTGTTGACTTTATAAGTGTTATTCTCATTGTCATATTCAACAGCATCAAATCTGCATTCTCTAAAACAGGCTTCGCATAAATTACATTTTT
>JAFGQB010000190.1 GCA_016935915.1 Spirochaetota bacterium | reverse complement strand
TAGGTCAAATTTCGAATAAAAATATAATAAACAGATAGTCTTTTAGACATTCAGTTTTTCTGTCATTGCGAAGACTGAAAGCCTGAAGCAATGACTTGTAATTTCAATGAATGAAGCGGCGTCTCATGAAATTTCTTAGGTTAATCCCTTATTCGACATTCGACCTATATAATTACTTTTTCAGAATATAGTTTTGATTTTTTACTGCAGTTTTAAAAAAAATAGGTTTTTTATCCCCTTTGAATTAATGAATTAATAATTTTTTTATCTATTCAAATAATTTATAATTATTAAAAAATATAACCTATGCTTGTGTAAAAACCGCCGTCCATTAATATTCCTATTTTTTTATAAATCGTTTCGGTATTTAATCCTGTATCATAGTAAAGCGGAATATATATCACAGGTCCCAGCCTTAACTCTCCTGTTGCAAATAATGTTCTGTTTTTATCAATGCTGTCCAAATGTATGGAAAGAGGATAAACCTGAACTCCTCCGAAAAAATTAAATCCGATAGGAAAGCCGTCTAGATATCCTCCGTAAATCGTAAAACCAAGATATGGTTCAAAAGGGTGATCGCTCAATTCAAAATTGTATTTAATATTTATAATTTCAAGGGAGAACATTGTAAAGTTCGTTATGTTCAATGAAAATCCTACATTTAAATATCCGGGTATTGCGTCATTTTTGATATTGACTCCCCATGCTATGTGAATATCAAAATGCGCTTTGGATTTTGCATTATGCACCCTCGGGAATTTATGCGGCATTGGAGAACCGTCAGTTTCAAGTCCATTGTAAATTTCATTTTTCTCATTGTATTTTAACAATATACTTCTCAATATGAATGCATTTTCTATATCTTTCCAGTTGATTTCAGGGATATAATTTAAATTACTCAATTTATAATATTTGTTAAAATATTCCTTTTCTTCATTTGTTAGTTTTATTAAAACAGTGTTTTCGTAATAATTTTTTTTAATTTTTCTTATATCTCTGACAAAAATGCCGTTTGAGAAAAGAATATTTTGAATTTTTGTTAAAATGATAACATTTTCAAAATCAATATTTAATTTATAATTGCCATCATCGTCTGCCGAATAAATTTTCATTAAGAAATTTTTATCATAGCTGTCATTTATTTTTGATAAAAGTTGATTCTCAAATTCTTCTTTGCTGAAATTTACTGGAATTTCGTCTAGTCTGGGTCCTTTTTTTTCAGGATGATTTCCTTTATAAGCCGAAGCAGGATCAACCTTAACCAAAACGCCATATCTGTTTTCCAGGAAAAATCTGCCCTTTACGGCAGGATAGAGTGCATTTATAGATAATATAAATAAAGAAATTAGTAAAATATTTATTTTTTTCATAATGGTTTTCTCCTTGAAAGATTGTTTTAATAAAAATATTTTATCATATATTTATAAATTTATAAATTTTTTATTATTTATTTTATTGACTTTTTTCCCGCTTTTTTTGATTTTACATCTCATAGAATTAAATTCAATGTTTAAATTCTTTAAAAATAACTTTGTTGAAATTCTAAAAGCGCAGTCCCCAAAGAAAGTATTTTTTTAAATTAAGCTCTGTCCCTTTGTGACATCACTTTGTTCTCTATTATAGACAGGGCTTTATAAATATTAAAATTAGATTTCCCTATTTATTTATATTGTCATTTATTCTTGAAATAATCTGATTATCATATATATGATACTTTATAGCCATAAGATATGCAATTATACTTGTAAACATAATGGGCACAATAAGGGTGTTGCACCCTGTTATTTCACTTATTAATATTATTACTGAAATTGGCGTGTTTGCAGAAGCAGAAAAAAAGCCTGCCATGCCTACAATGATGAATGAGGTCGGATTGATTTGAAAAAAGGGCATGTATTTTATAAATATATTCCCGACAAAACCTCCTAAACAACCTCCGATCATCATAGTTGGGGCGAAAATGCCCCCGCTTCCTCCTGAACCGATTGTGAAACTTGTTGCAATGATTTTAAAAATAGCAATTAATAATAATAAAGTTAAATTTGTATTATTTAAAATAATATTCTGCAGTATGCCTAAACCTGTACCCATGACTTCAGGCATGAAAAATAAAATTATGCCAGTTATTAATCCGCCGATAAAAGGTTTGATGATTTTAGGGATTGGCAGTTTGAAAAAAAATTTTTTTGTGTTTTTAAATGTTATCACAAAAAGGATAGCTGACATAGCTATAAAAACTGCCAAAAAAAAATAGGGGATCAAATGGAGGGCATTGTCAAACTTAACTTGAGGGACTAATAGTAATACTTTATATCCGAGTATTGATGAATATAGAGTATAAGAAATGATCGATGCAATAGCTGTCGGTATTATAATATCATATTCAATATCAAGATCTCTGTATAAAACTTCTGCTGCAAACAATGCCCCTCCTATAGGTGCATGTATCAGTGCCCCAATTGCAGATGCCATACCAGCTACCATGAAAATTTTTCTTTCTTTTTTACTGATTTTAAATAAATTTGTAAAAAAGGACGCAAGTCCTGCTCCTATCTGTGCAATGGGTCCAACCCTTCCTGCAGAACCGCCTGATCCGATTGTTAAAATACTCGCAAAAAATCTAACAATCGGAACTCTTATTTTCATTTTACTGTCTTTATTATGGTATGTATCCAAAATATTGTCTATACCATGACCTTCAGCTTCAGGAGCAAAAAAATAAGTTAAGACTCCGCCTGCCCCTGTCCCCAATGCAGGTAAAAAAATCAAAAGCCATCTGTGAAATTTATGAATATATTCCGGTAAAAAATGAATATTACCGTATGCATAATCGATTTTGTCACCTGCTATAAAATTAATAAAGAAAAATTTAGAAAATTCAAGCATTACATAAAACAGAACTGCAGACAAACCCGAAATAATACCTACAAGAATTGTCAAAAGAATAAATTTGATATTTAAATAATTTTTTATTTTATTAATTAGCTCAAAAAATTTTAATTTCATTTTTTGTTTACACTTAATCTATCCTTTAAAAAGTTAAAAAATTCCGACTCTTTTTTAAATCCAAGAATTTTATCCTTATCAGCATCTAAAATGGATTTGATCATTACAGACATAAACTGAATATGAGGAACATTTTGAGTTTTCGGGGACAGGGTTAATATAATAATATAACTTGGTTTATTGTCCAGTGATTCAAATTGAATACCTTCTTTTTTTATTCCAATAGCGCAGATCATTCTGTCAACATAACTTGTTCTACAGTGGGGGATAGCAATACCGTTTGATAAACCTGTGGAAATCAAATTTTCTCTATTTATGATTTCATCTTTTACTTTTTGATAATTTTTTAATTTAAAGTTGTTATCGATTAATTTTAATAATTCTTCTATAATTTCAGGTTTGTTTTTTCCTTTTAAATTGAGATTTATTAATTCCGGTTTTAAATTGTAATTGAGATCATATTCTTTAATGATTGTATTTGCCCCTTTTTTTTCTTTTTTAAAACCTGATTTCCCTATGAAAATATTGTATAGCTCAGTTCTTGATTTGGTTTTTAATATTTTTTCTATATTATCATCAGTTAATATCTGAGCAATTGATGACATAAATTGTGCATGCGGAGAAGAAACGGAAGCAGGAGAGATTGTCAAAATGATTATTTTGGCTGATTTTTTATCTATCGAATTAAAATCTACTCCTTCTTTTTTTATACCTATTGCACAAATCAGTTGACCAACACTGTCTGTTTTACTATGGGGAATTGCTATGCCATACTGCATGCCTGTTGACATTATATTTTCCTTTTCCATGATTGATCTTAAAACTTCAGTTTTATCATTTATAATATCTTTTCTATATAAAAGTTCAACCAGCTCTTTTATGACATCAAGCTTTGTGCTGCCTTTTAAATCTGATATAATCAACTCAGGAGTTAAATATTTTGAAATATCTAAAAAAGATTTATTATCTTCATTTTCCTGTTGAATGTTTTTTAGAATTTTCTCTATGTTCAATGGTGTAATTAATTTTTTTAAAGATTGTTCAAATTCAACCATTACCATGTAAATTGATGTATATATAAAACTTCTGTTATCTTTATAGCAGGTGAAAAAGATTGTATTTTGCTTTCTCTGAATCCCTATTACAGAATCTTTTTTTCTGATCTGGTACAAATATTCCTTTCTGTCTAAAGTATGAACAAAAAATTTTTCAGAATGATATAATTTAATCAATCTGGTTAATATTAATTCGGCAATATCAACTGTGGGGAAGTTAATATGAAAATCAACCTTTTCAATGTCTTTAACTGTTTTTTTAATTCCGCTCTTATTATTTAAAAAGACACTCAGTAATACTGGTGTAATAAAACTTGTTATTAATATCATAAATACCGATATGCCAAAAATATCTTTTGATATTAATCCTGTTGAAAGTCCTATTCCTGAAATTATAAGGGCAGTTTCGCCTCTGGGGATCATTCCTGTGCCAATTCTTAATGCTCCTCTGATATTGAAACCGCAAAAAAGCGAAGGAATCCCGCAGCCGATTATTTTAGCTAAAATCAAAGCAAGTGAAAAAACAGCAATGAAAATTAAAAAATTTATATTTCCCAGGATTTTAATATCAACCAGCATGCCCATGATGCAGAAAAACAAAGGAACCAAAAAATCGTATAATGATTTTAATCTTTCTTTTATAATTTGAGATATGTCTGTTCTTGAGAGGGACAGACCCATAACATAAGCCCCAATGATCATTGTCAAACCGGCTTCTTCAAAAAGTCCAGAAAGTATTAAAGCCATACCAAAGGCAACTAATGCAATATTTGTTCTGTGTTTGAATATTTTTATGAAAACCGTTAATCTTTTTGACAGAAAAAAACTGATTATAGCAGCTGTCATCCAAAATAAAATAGTTTTAGAAGAAATTATCAAAATATGCTTAAAATCTAAATTATTTTGTGAAATTTTAAATGTTATTATACTTAATACAATTGTAATGGAAAGTATTGCCAGAAAGTCATCGATTAAAGAACCTGTTACTATAGCCGTTCCTTCAGCAGAATCAATTTTGTTTTTATCTTTTAAAATCCTTGCTGAAATGGTTATCGAAGTTGCGGTTGCAATGGCGCCAATAATCAGTGCTTCTTTTGATAAAAATGATAAAGGAATATCAGAAATATAACCGGAAAAAATAACTGCTGCTAGATCACCGATAATAAAAGATAAAAATCCTCCTGAAAATCCTATAAATCCGCATTTTATTGTATTTCGGGTAAAGAGTTTAAAATTTGTTTCAAGCCCGATCATAAAAAAGAGGATTATGGAAGCTATATAACTGAAGCTGTATAATTCTATAGCCAAAAATCCATTGTTCAATGGAAATAAGCCGTTTGGAAATCCGTAAAACGGGATTTTGCCGATTAGATAGGGGCCTATTATTATTCCGCTAGCAATTTCGCCTAAAATGCCGGGCAGTTTTAATCTTTCAAAAATGATATAACCGAATTTTGCACATAATAGTATAACTCCGATCTGCAAAACAAGAGTCATCATTTTATTTGATAATTTAAATCCGTATTGATTCTGTGCCGATAAAATCAATAAATTAAAAAATAATAATAATATAATTAAAACCGCTTTTTGGCGTTTATAGCTTTTCATACCAACTCCTGTAATTTAATGACAATATATAAATTTTTTAGAAAATTCAATATTAAATATTTAAGAATTTAAAAAAGATGGTTTTAAGAATTAATTAAAAAAAACTTTTAAATTATCCGCCGGTATGTCCGTAAGAATCATATCGGTCAAAACCGTATATGATTAAACCGAATTTCATAATACTTTTTATAGTGTGATTTCCTTCTGAAATAGGTACTTTTGCACCACTATAAGTTTCATTAATATTAAAAAATAAAAGGGGATCTATAGCTGAATCGTCAAGTTTTATATTGTTTATATCATTTTTATTTATTATTAAATTAATATAATTATTTGTAATTGTTGATTCTATTGTTGAAAATTTGTAATTATTAATAAATTGATTCTCAGAGGGAAGAATAACCATAAAAGGGTCACCCATTTCTGTCAATATTGCATCATCTTGACCGCCATGAGCAAATTGTGCAATCAAAACTTGTTCATTTGAAGATATTACGGCAGTTTCAGTCATAATAAGTTCATAAAATTCTCCGGCATTTATTGTTGTATTAACTGAATCATTAATATTTATCAATGTATCATTTTTCGCGGCTAATATTCGTAATGTATATCTGTCCCTGTCTGCAAGAGGTATTGCGATATACGAGTTTGACCAATAATCAACTGGAATCATCTGATCAAGTATATGATCACCGTAAAAGACATCAATTGGTATATTTGCAATTCTATTTCCGCTGAAGACTGCAATTGGTTTATTGGATACTATATGACTTCCTGTAACATCTCCTAAATTATCTGGTGTATCTGTTAATCTGTATGTTTGATTTGCAT
>JAFGQB010000189.1 GCA_016935915.1 Spirochaetota bacterium | reverse complement strand
TTTCGAATAAAAATATAATAAACAGATAGTCTTTTAGACATTCAGTTTTTCTGTCATTGCTTCGTCGTTACACTCCTCGCAATGACTAGTAATTTCAATGAATGAGGCGGCATCTCATGAAATTTCTTTGGTTAATCCCTTATTCGACATTCGACCTATTTATATTTTTTATTTTAATCTTACTTTTTTGTCAAACTTTAATCATTAATATCTGTCATAATTTGATCCAATGCTCAATTTAAAGTAATAATAATTCATGTTTAATTTATTAAAAAAAAATAAAAAAAAATTTAAAAAAAATCGAATGATTTCTTTCTAATCTGCGACATACCTATACATAATAAAAAAAGATGCTTATTTAAAAGCAGTAAAATCTAAAAAAAAGGAGGTGTAATAGAATGTCAGAAAGCAGCAAAACAGTTTTTAAAGCATCTGCACAACTGTTTTACTGAAAACTGACTGAAATTTGATTTTTTTTGAAAAAATTAAATTTTAAATATTTTTAAAAAGTGCCGCTTTCAGATATTTAAGCGGTTAATGTATGAAAAAAAGTCCCGTTATATACGGGTAAATAAAACAAGGAGTTTTTTTATGAATATGAAAAAAAATATTAATTTTGTTATTTTAATTTTATCAATGTTTTTTTTGATTTTTAGTTGTTCTGTACCTTCTGGCGGCTCGGGAGGAGGAAAGATCAATCATGTTGAAAATTTTACTTTTGAACAATTGAAAGCATCTCCATATCTGGGGGGCGGATTAATTTATAGTGAACAAAATAAATCTGTTTCTCATTTAAGCAAAGGTTTACAGATTCCGGTAAGATTAGGTGAAATGGAATCGATTTATGATGATGAGCTTGGGGATTATATACTTCAGGATATTAGTGAAAATGCTAAATATGGATTGATTATTATCGATGAGATAGGCAATGAAAATATCGATATCTATTATAAAATTTATAATTTCTTCGGAAAAGTTATAATGAAAAAGAATTATTCACTCGGCATTAATGAGGTCCTGGATATTGACAGAGACGGCGATGATGATCTTTCCTATATTGCTTTAAATCAGGACAGGGCAGGTTTTGAAAATTCAATGCAGTTGAAATTTATATGCAGCGAAGAAAAACTTTCAACAACCATGTTTTGTCTGCTTCCTGACAGTTTTGATTCAAAAAAATACCCTTCGGGCATTATGGGTGTTAATCCCAATGGAAAATTTTTGATCAAGAATGATGATGTTCCTTCAAAATCAGTAACCAGATCGGGGGATTCGGATATATTTTTAATCAGTAAAAATGAGCCTCGGATTATCACTGATGGCGACTTTGTTTTTAATTCTTCAACCGGAAAAGCTGCTGAAGTTTCATCGGTTGTTGATTACGGCAATTCATTGCGTGCCGTAGCGGATTATTCTGCAGATGATTATACTGTTATGGCAGTACCGTTTTTATATTTTAAATTCGAAGGTACTCTTGATGAAGTGGAAAAAATGTATAAAACACCTGTTATTAAGGCAAATGATGAATTTACCGAGGGATTGCAGAAAATTTATGATATGCTTAATCAATATCATAAATATAAAATTTTAGATTGGGAAGAACAGAACTATGATTTTGATGTTTGCAAATTAACAATTAAAGATTTTAAGGCTTACATAGGCATTAAATTTGAACTTTCCATAAGTTTAAAAAAGGTTGGGGCAAAAGCAAGCGTAGCATTGATGGCAGAAGGAGGATTAAGAGTTGAAGGGAATATAGGCAATCAGGTTTACAACCTTTTAAACATGAATTTATTTAATCTTGACACAGGTTTCTGGATAGGTCCGGTATATATAAGTATCGGAGTTCCGGTAGATATGAGGGTTGATCTGGAATTATATACTGATTCAAATTTCGCACTGGATGTTGATGTTTATGCAATGTACGGTGCCGGAGCTTCAACAGGTGTAAAACTGAAATGGTGCTGGATTGTTCCATGCGGCATAAAACCGTATTTCAATACCAATATAATCAATGAATTCAACATGAGAGTAAACGAAATTTCCATACCTACTGAAGCATCAGTTAGACTCAAACCGACACTGATTGCTGAAGCAAGGGTTGGACTTTATGGAATTGTATATGTTAAGGCGCATGCAGAAGGTTATGTGGCTCCAAGACTTACTGGCAGGTTGGCAGAGAGTAAATTACAATTAATAGCTGCCTTAGATGCCGGTGCTTCTCTTGGTGTTGGCGCAGGAGCAACGCTGTTATTCTGGAACTGGTCAACTCCGATAAAAAACATCTTTGAATGGGAAGATACAATATGGGAAGCAGTTTTAATTGAAATTGAATTGTTTAAAAATAGAGTTTATGAGGAACCTTTGATTTATAAACGAACAAAAGCATAATTACAGCATATATTATTAAAAGAGGTTAATCACTATACGATTAACCTCTTTTTTTTTTATTATTTTTATTTTATTTTTAGTAATTTTTTTGACAATTAATAGTTTACAGATTATAATTTTATTATTAAACATGAAAAATAAAAAAAAGCGTCTGACAATTGCATATGTTTCCGCATTTTTATTCAATAGAATTGGATTTGATCTTTGGGCGGGTATATCTGACGAGGTTAAATCCCAGGATGTAAATTTAATTTGTTTTGTCGGTACAAAATTGGATAATTATGAACTTTTTTCAAAAGAAAATATAGTCTATAAATTTATAAATAAAAAATTGATAGACGGGGTTGTTCTATGGACATCAGACCTAACAGCGTATCTTAATAAAAAAAATTATGATGAGTTTCTTAATTTATTTAATGGTATCCCGTCGATCAGTATTGGCTGTCCTAAAAGAAGTAATGATATGCAGTCCATTTATCTCGATGATGAAGGCTGCATTAAAATAGTTATGGAACATCTGGTAAAATTACATAATTATAAAAATATTGCATTTGTAAAAGGACCTGAAAATCACAGACCTTCTCAGATCAGATTCCAGACATATCTTGAAGAATTAAAAAAATACAATCTGCCCTTTAATGAAAAATTGATTTCGGATTATGCAAAGGATTGGAGGTCAAATGCCGGTATTGATGCCGTTGACCTTTTTTTGAAAAAAAGATCTCTTAAACCAAAAAAAGATATTGATGCCATAATATCGGTAAGCGATTATATCTCACAGCAGATTTCAGATTATTTAAGAACAAAAAATATAGGAGTTCCGGAAGATATCGCCATAGTAAGTTTTAATAACTCTTTGGAAAGCAGGCTTTCAACACCTCCGTTAACAACTATTAATCTCAATCAGTTTGATATGGGAAGGAAAGCTGTAAAAAAACTGATTAATATGATTAATAAAAAGGGTATAAATGAAGACTATTTAATTCAAGGTGAACTGATTATCAGAGAGTCATGCGGTTGTTTTTATCAGGAAAAAATCAGTCAGAAAAATGGAATTCTTACAATAAAAAATAAGAGTAACATCGATAATTTTTCCGAAAATATTTATAATGAGTTTATTCAAAATATAAATTACAAAATCAACTATATAAATAAAAAATATATAGATTCACTGTATAATGCATTTATTTTTGATATTAATAATGAAAATTCAAATAAGTTTTTAAAGTCTTTTCAGGAATTTATTTCTCATATAATAAAAGAAAATATCAATTTATCTGTCTGCCATAGTTTATTGTCAATAATAAGAAAGTATTTATTATTAGTGTTTCATGAAAATGACAAGATAATAAAAATTGAAAGAATTGTTATAAATATTAATTCTACGATAAATAATGCAATTATTAATTATGATTCCAGATATGATATAAAATATACTTCACAGATATTAAGAATTCCGGATTTCAGTCTGAAATTAATTAATTCATTTAAGTTTTCGGAAATTATAAAGATTTTGTCAGAAGAGCTTGTTAATATGGGTATTAATAGCTGTTACATATCATCTTTCGATCAAATTTTAGACCCCTTAAATACTTCAACTCTAATTTTTGCCTGTAAGGGCAAAGAAATAATTGATATTAATATTAATAAGAAATTTCAAACAAATAATATTTTACCTGAACAATTGTTTAATGATCAAAATCAACATCAGTTTATAGTTCAGGCACTTTCCAACAGAGGCCGTCTTTTCGGTTTTATTGTTTTTGAGAGTGAAGCCAGTCAGGGGGCAACATTAGAAATTATTAAGAGCTTAATTAATGGAGCAATTGAAAGAGCATTGTTTACAGAAGAACGTGAGACATTACTTAAAAATCTTGAAAATAAAGTTGAAGAGAGGACAATGGAATTAATGGAAGCAAATGATCAGCTTCAAATCGCAATAGACGAAGCAAATACGGCAAATAAAGCAAAAAGTGTTTTTTTGGCAAATATGAGCCATGAAATCAGGACTCCTTTAAATTCTATTATCGGTTTTGCAGAAATTATCAACGATATTGAAGACAGGGATAAAAGAATGATATATCAGAAGCAGATTATTGAAGAATCCCTTAAATTGCTTGAATTGATCAATCAACTGTTGGATATATCTAAAATAGAAGCAGGTAAATTGGAGTTGGATTTTAAGACATTTGATATCAAGAATTTAATAAATATGATCAATACCACATTTGCTCTCACTGCAAAGAACAAAGGATTAAATTACAGCTGTGAAATATCAAATAAGATACCTGACTATTTAATAGGCGATGAATTGAGAATTCGTCAGATAATAATCAATTTAATAAGCAATGCAATTAAATTTACCATATCGGGATTTGTTAAGATTTCTTTGGAAGTTATGGATAAAAAAGATGATAAAATTAAAATTCTTTTTAAAGTGGCAGATTCAGGTATAGGGATAAAAGAAGAAGATCAGAAGTTGATTTTTCAAAATTTCGTTCAGATAAAAAATATAAGTATAACACAACGGGGAACAGGTTTGGGAACTGCCATATCAAAACAACTGGTGGAATTAATGAAAGGTCAAATCGGTGTAAAAAGCAAGATAGGTGAAGGAAGCACTTTCTGGTTTACTATAGAATTTGATATTCCTGAAGATGCAAATATAATAAAAACGAAATCAGAAGCAGAAGAAAATTTAATCGACAATCCCTATGTAAGAAATTCCGTTATTTTACTTGCAGAGGATTATCCTGTAAATCAAAAAATTGTTATGAGCCATCTGGAAACACTCGGTTGTAATGTGATAATTGCAGAAAATGGTTTGGAAGTGATTGAAAAATTAAAAACCAATAATGTGGATTTGATTTTGATGGATATTCAAATGCCGATTATGGACGGCTGTGATGCAACTGATAAAATCAGGAATGAGTTAAATTTAACATCAATACCCATTATTGCTATGACTGCAAATGCATACGTGGAAGATATGAAAAGATATTATAATTTTGGCATGAATGATGTCATAGTAAAGCCTTTTACAAAAAAATCATTTTTAGAAAAAGTTATAAAATGGCTTTTTGAGACTAAATCAGATAAAAATAATTAAATATTTAAATATGAATTTATTTTTATAATTTAAGGTTATTAATAAAAAATGATATTATATTGTTGTTGATGATGATTGACTTTATCAGTGAATTTTAATAGAAATATAAATTATCTATGAAACTTTACAATACAGGGGCAGGTTATGATAAAAAAAATAAATTTAATTTTAGTTATTTCTCTTTTTGCAATATTTTTTATTTCAGCACAAACAGAAAAGCAGAAAATTGCAATTCTGAAATTCAGAAGCATCAATCTTGATCAGACCGTAGCTGAAGTAATTACCGAAACATTCACTACATTGATAGCTGATTCAAAAAAATATGATATAATCGAAAGATCCCAGCTTGATCAAATATTTTCCGAATTGAAACTTATCAGCGGAGATGATTTTGAGGTAAAGACTATTATCCAGATAGGTAAACTTGCCAAAGCTAAAATGATCATAGCAGGAAGTGTTTCAAAACTCGGTGATAAATTTATAATTAATGCAAGAGGTATAGAAATTGAAACGGGTATTGTCCTTTTCGGCAAAAATATCGCCTGTGACAATGAAAATAAACTTTTAGAAGCTGTTAAGTCGATTGCATCTGAAATAACCGGAGTTTCAAGCGATATAAAAGTGGCAACCTCCGACAGCAGAGAAGTGGAATTCAATTTTCCTGAATATGTTTATCTGGATAATTTTGAAAAGATTGATACTGATGTCTGGATTAATATATCTAAAAATGATGAGATCAAACTTGCAGCAGGCAAAAACGGTTTAAGAATATTTGGAAAATACAGGGAAGGCAGGCTTAGTACATATACAAGTATTGAAAGCAAACCCTTCAAAGCAGCCAGCTTTGCCATGGAAGTATCTTTTATGAATCCTAATTTTTCTTCAAATTATTTTTCAATAAGGATCTCTAATGAGCATTTTCTTACAGGATACGGAGTGTCGGCATTTATAAATTTTCCTAAAGAGATCTATAAATTTGACTATCATGCAGGTAAACAATGGAACGGGAATACCGATAAAGTTGTTGATTCTTTCGGGGATGAAGATAAAGTTTTTCATAAATTAAAGATCGTATATGATATGGATAATTCAACTGTTTTTGCTTATGTTGACGATAAACTTATTGATATGATCAGGGACTTTAAGTACAGAAGGGATGAAAAAGTAATAATTTCCATGACAGTCGGCGAGAGCAGGACTAAAGAGATTAAGGATCTTGATTTTATTATTAAGGATTTTAAAAGCAGTATAGATTTGAAGAAGTAAAAAAGGATCAATTTTTTGTTTAATAATATATTTTATCTGCATTTTTCGAACGAAGCTGTTTTAAGACCGCTTCAGTCATATGAGGATGTCCGCAGACATATAGATCATATTCCCTGAAATTGTAATTGCTTTCATTTAAAAAATCGGTAATTCTTCCTTTATAATATTTTTTATTTTTTGTCGCATTTTCGACGCATGTATGACTTTCAAAATTAAAATATTCTTTATAATCTTTCAGATAAATATCGGTAATATCTTCATTTTCATTCATACAACCGAAGATCATTATGATCTTTTTCTTTTCATTAGCTTTTTTCAATTCATCAAGTATATGAATGAACGGAACCAGCCCTGTACCTGTTGCAATGAACATCAATTTTCTTTCCGACGGATGATAAACCATATCCGTTATCGGCATTCTGAATAGTGATTTTTCACCCGGTTGTATATTTTCTACATATGTTGTGCCAGTACCGCCCGGTCGATTATCAATGACCAGAGTAAGTTTATTTTTATCAGTTTTTGCAATAGAATAAGCTCTCCACTCTCCGATGGCAACAAGCAGTTTTATATGCTGTCCCGGTATAAAGGAAAGCTCCCTGTTGAATTCATAAGTTAGCTCGATCAAATGTTTGGCTGTTTTTGTTTTTTTTATTAATATCCCTGAAGCCTTATCCTCTGATTCTTTATGAATGATGCTGTGGACTTTTTTCTTTCCCGGGGCGTTTATAACTGCTTTAACTATAACCTTTACAATACCTAAAAATCCGTTTAAATAACTTACCGTACCCATCGCACTGAATAGTGAAGGCAGGATACCGTTACTTAAAAGATCAACTCCTGTCAGATAAAGGTTTTTTATCTGTGTTTTTACCTGAATTTCATCAATCTTAAAACGTTCAGGAAATGCAGGCAACCCGTAAAAAAGACCGTTTTTTCGGTTGGTAAAGTATTCAAAAGTCAAAGGTGTTGCAATTTCTTTATAAACTATAAGTTTACTGAAATCCGGAATGTATTTATCAACAAGCTTGATCAAGCTTTCCACCAGTTTTTCTTTTAACTGATAATAGCTCACTTTTTTCTTTTTCCATTCTTCATTTTTCCATTCCTGAAATAATTTGTTCGGAAGGATGGTGACAATATCTGCAGTATGCCCGCCCGGTTTGCCGCTTTTTAATGAAGGGAATGAAAGGAAACAGAATACGCTCTTAAGTTCATCAGGTTTTAAATGATTTTTACTCACCATGTCAAGTTCATAACCGTCGAATATCCAGTAATTTTCCCCTTTAATACCAAGTTTTTCTGGTGAATCTTTCAGCCCTAAATAAATATCCATGCCGCTGTATCCGGGAGGGAAATCTTTTAATTTTTTCTGTACTGCTAAATTTAAATTATGAGGCAAAAGCTTTAAATAGGTGGTGTCTGCTCCTGCAGATGATATTATGCTTTTTGCATAGTAATATTCCCTGTTTTCATCCCTGCTGCTTAAGTTCTTTACCATAACACCGACAGCTTTTTTTCCTTCAAGGATTATTTCGGAGACTTCTCTGCTTACCAGTATTTTTCCGCCGTAAAGTTCTATTGTATTTTCCATTAATGAAGCTATTTTTTCAGCACCGCCGTCAGGGAAAATCGAACCTGTATAATAATGATGTTCTACAACAGCATGAATCGCAAATGCGCTGTCCTCCGGCATAATACCATAATTACCCCAGCGTGCCTGAAGTGCTGCTTTTAAGTGATCGTTTTTAACATTTTTCCTTAGATAATCCGCTGTGGTCATTAATGCTTTGCTTTTATTGAAGATCGTTAAGAATTTGAAAATTTGTTTTAAAGGGAAATGAAAGAACTTACTGAAAAAGTAAAAGAGATACCAGAGTCTTACCTTATGAACATCTTTTATATATCTGTCAATGGTTTTTTTTTCATGAGGGAACAGTTTCAACAAAGATTTTTTGTAACCTTTAACGGATTCTTCAATCTCAATTTTAAAATCAGGAAAAATGAGTTTGTCGAATATTTTGGGCATTTTGTTCCATTTTAATAGTCCGTCCGTAAGATAATCAAACAGGATTTTCCCGACATAATCTAATGGCCTTTTTTCAATGTTTCCGACTTGATGAAGTCCTATGTCCCAGCTGTAAGCACCCCTTTTAAATTCATGTGTCAAACCGCCTATTTCATAATGTCTTTCCAGAACGAGTACTTTTTTTTTATTGATTTTAGTTAAAAGCCCTGCGGCAGCCAGACCGCTCAATCCTGAGCCGATAACAATTACGTCAAATTTATTTTTTTCCGTGACTTTCATTATTTTCTCGATTTTTTACTGATTGTAAAACTGTTTATATATTAATAAATTATTACTGTCAAAAAAATATACAATTTATTGAATTTTTTTATCTTATCATTTCACTTCCGTCTTTTTCCTTATGTTCCTTAATTACTCTGGATATTTCATCAAAGTCGCTTACAGGCATATCCCCTGATATTGTGTTTTTAACGGCAGCCATGGCATCACCGAATTCTATTGCTTTTTGTATATCATTATATTTTAAGATTCCGAATAATACTCCTGATACATATGCATCACCGCTGCCGATTCTGTCAACAACTTCAATGTCAAAATAGGGTTCATCCTGATAATATGAAGAATTTTCCTTTGTATAGATCGTAGAATTCCATGTGTGTTTTGTGGCACTATGCACTTTTCTCTGTGTTGATGCAATTATTGAACAGCCGAATTCATTTGAGAAGCTTTTCATTATATCTTTTAGCTTCCCTTCTTTTTTAAACATCTTTCTTGCTGACTCTTCAGAGATGAATAATATGTCTATTAAAGGAAGAATTTTTTCTATTTCTTTTCTTGCAGTCTCATTATCCCAGAGTGTTGCTCTGAAATTTACATCAAATGATATTAATGTATTATTTTCTTTAAATAATTTGATCATTTCCCTGCTTTCTTTTCGAAGCTGTTCGTTTAAGGCTAACGTTATTCCGCTGATATGAAACAGCTTTGTTTTTGTAAATATATCTTTATTTAATTCTGAAGTTTTCAAAGTATTTATTGATGAATTGGCTCGGTCGTAAACAACAATGGGTTTTCTCGGCATTGCACCGTATTCATAATAATAAAGACCCAGTCTTGACTTTTTATCATTATCATAAATGATATAATCATCGCTTACATCCGAAAATCTTATTTTATTTTTTATGAATTTACCGATTTCATTATTTGGAATTTTTGTAATTATACCCGATCTTAAACCGAGCTGTGATATGCCGGATACAACATTGAGTTCTGATCCGCCCGCTTTCTTTTCGAAAATTTCACAGTTTAATATTCTCTCTTTATTTTGCGGTGAAAGACGCAAGAGTACTTCACCGACAGCAAGCGCATCATATTCTTTTTTTACCGAAAACTGTTTTTCAAACATATTTGTTCCTTATTTGAATTTTAATAAAAGATAATAAATGATGTTTTTTTTGTCAACTATATTATGATTGATAATTCGAAAGTTAACCTCAGAGGACAAAGAGAGAGAGGAGCAGTGGTATTTTTTTGGGGGAAATAAAGTTGTTAAGTCATTACGAGGAGCAAAGCGGCGAAGCAATCTGTTAAATAAAAAAATCAGAGATTGCTGAGACAAGGATGTCGAAGTGCTGCAAAGGCCAGGATGGCAGGGAGCAGCCTTCACTTCGTTCACAATGACTGGAATAAGATATTCATGAGCGAGCTGCATTTAGCCTATAAAAATTTTTATGTTGAATCAGGATGCGGAATGTGTTAAAAAGATTGAATGATGAAGTTAATTGATCTGGGATGGGATTCCTATTTTGAAAAACATTATGAACAATACCGGGATCTAAAGTATTCACCAATGAGAATATGCAGGGAGAACCGGGGAAAATACAAAGCCTTCGGTGAATCCGGTGAGTTTGACTGTGAAATATCCGGTAAATTCAGGTTTGAGGCAGGGCAGGGGGGCAAACCGGAATTTCCCGCTGTAGGCGACTGGGTTGCAGCAGCTGTCCGCGGCAATGAAAAGAAAGCGACAATACATGCACTATTGCCCAGGAAAAGCGTCTTCAGCCGCAAAGTTGCAGGTGAAATAACGGATGAACAGGTAGCTGCGGCAAATATTGACACCGTGTTTATTGTTACCGGATTGGATTTGAATTTCAATTTGCGGCGCATTGAAAGATATCTGGCTATGGCATGGAACAGCGGAGCCGTGCCTGTGGTGATTTTAAACAAATCGGACATCTGCGAAGATGTCGGATCGAGAATATATGAAGTCGAATCAATAGCCCCTGGTGTGGACATATATGCAATGAGCACAATGAACAACACAGGTATAGAATCACTGAGCAAATATTTGCAAGCGGGGAAAACCACTGCCTTTTTAGGTTCATCAGGTGTCGGAAAGTCTTCGATTATAAACTCCCTTCTCGGTGGAGAAATTCTAAAAGTGAATGAAGTAAGCGGCTTTGGAAGCCGCGGAAGGCATACCACCACACATCGTGAATTAATGCTCCTTCCCGGCGGAGGCATTGTAATTGACACTCCGGGTATGCGGGAACTGCAGGTGTGGGGCGATGAAGAGGGATTGAACCAGACTTTTGACGATATCAGCAGTATTGCCTCGGGATGCCGTTTCAAAGACTGCAGTCATGAAAACGAACCCGGATGTGCAGTATTGGAAGCGGTAAACAACGGCATCCTTGATCCGAAGAGGCTTGAAAGTTATAAAAAACTTAAAAAAGAATTCAAATACCTTGCCGACAGAGAGACTATGAAGCCAGGTGCGATCGAGAAGGCACGTAATAAAACCATCAGCAAACAGGTGAAGAAATTTTTTAAGGACGGGTTGTATTGAACAGGGATGCTGGCAGTACCGGGGCAGGTTTTCCCGTCATTGCGAGGAGTCCCGATAAAATCGGGACGACGAAGCAGTCTCGTGAAAGATATAAACATAAATAAAAACAATAAAATGTATTTTACAGTTAGAGATTGCTTCACTTTGTTCGCAATGACGGGAACAGGAATGTTGGTAGACTGTCTTCATTCCCCTGTCGATTCAAGTGAAGGACACGATGTCCGTGAGCTCCCTTCACTCCGTTGGCAATGACGGGAACAGGTTGTTCGTGAACTTCCTTTGCCGCCCCGGCCTTAAGAAAATAAAAAAAAAGTTGCAATATATTTAAATTTGTATTACTATTAGTAATACAAAGGATATGTTATGACAACAATAAGATTGCCTGATGAAATCGAGAAAAATATTGAAAAGATTGCTGAATTTGAGCATAAAACCAAATCCGATATCATCAAAATTGCATTAAAGGAATATCTGGAAAAATTCAACAACCAATTATCTGCTTATGAATTAGGCAAAGATTTATTCGGCAAATACGGCAGTGGAGAAACATCAAATTCAAGAAATTATAAAAAGATCATAAAAGGAAAAATTAATGATAAAATCATTAATTGACGCCGGTCCTGTAATTGCATTATTTGATAAATCAGATAACTGTCATCATAATATTATTAATTTTTTTAAAAAATCCAATTATAAATTATATTCTACATGGCCGGTTATTACTGAAGTTACATATATGCTGACTTTTAACATAAATGTTCAATTGGATTTTTTAAACTGGATATCTAAAAAAGCAATTGAAATTATTGATATAGATATAAAAGAAATTGATAAATTAATTGAAATGATGAAAAAATATTCCGATGTGCCGATGGATCTGGCAGATGCATCATTATTATATCTGGCACAGGAATATAAAATAAACAAGATCATAACAATTGACAGCGATTATTATTTTTACAGAACAAAAAATAAAAAGTTATTGGAAAATATATTTCAAAAATAGTAAATAAGTCAGCTCCCTTCACTTTATACGCAATGGAGGGTAAGCTTAAGGTAACCTTCGGGAATTAAACAATGTTTCATTCATAAAACCATTATCCGTCATCCGGTAAATATTAAAAAACTTTCATAAAATATTTTCCTGTTACATCCGGATGAGGAATGTGTTAATTTTAGAATGACTATGCTGGATGAGATTTAAGGTAAATAAGATATTAGGTGCCATTATAGTAAAAAATTATGGGAAAATATAAAATTGATTCTGATGAATATTTAGAGATTGCTCATAAATTAGTAGAAGATCAATTTAATTTATTCAGTACTGTTCATGAAAGAATAAATAAGTTTAATAAAAAGATGGATTACTAATTGCTTTTTTGTTTGAAGATGAAGCAACAAAAACCTTGACCAAATTGAGCCGAGTAATAAATACTGATAAAAAATAAGATTATTAGTGGATTAAAATAATTATTTCTTTTATAATCAAAATGTTGGTGCGGCTCAACTTCATGTACTTGCAGAAGATGTATGTAAGCTGAAAAGGAAGAAAGATTTTTTAAAGAATTTCCCAAAAAACTCTTGCTTTTCCATTTCAACTTATGCTATAAATAATGCAATAAAATATAAAAAGTAAAAATAAAGAAATTAAGTAAAAGAAAAAAGTACGAAAAACTTGCATAAAAGATTTCGTAAGTTAAAACAGAAAAACTAACGTTAAAAGCAGAAACAAATGTAAGCTGAGAGAGGAATTTATTGTCAGTAGACAATTGAATTCAGCGTCAACTGACGGCGGCATCCCGTGTCAGCTGAAAGGAGGATCCGTCCTCAGCTGAAGGGACAATCTTTGTCAGCTTAAGGAAGACCGGTTTCAGCTGACAGCAAATTCAGCTCTCGGCTGACAGTGAAACCGGGAGTCAACTTACAAAAAAGATGAACTTAAGCTGAGAGTTTTAACTATTATAGATTGCTTCACTTCGTTCGCAATGACAGCTGGTTTTTTCCGTCATTGCGAGGAACGAAGTGACGAAGCAATCTGTTAAATAAAAAAAATTTGAGATCGCTTCAGGCTTTCAGCCTTCGCAATGATGGAAGGACATAAACATGAATAAAACCGGATTTGTCTATATCATGACCAATAAAAACAATAATGTTTTATATACCGGTGTAACAAAAGATCTGGCAAGAAGGGTTTATGAACACAAGAATAAATTAAACAAAGGTTTTACAAGCCGTTATAATATTAATAAACTGGTTTTTTATGAAATGTTTGATGATATTACCGATGCAATAGAAATGGAGAAGAAAATAAAAGGTGGATCAAGATTAAAAAAGATTAAACTTATTGAAGGTATGAATGCAGTTTGGGAAGATTTATATGACAGTATTTTATAATTTTGTAATCAGAGATTGCTTCGTCGTCCTGATTTTATCAGGACTCCTCGCAATGACGGGTGGCTTTTACTGCATTGCACGGCATGCAGTGGCATTGTTAGTTAATTTTTTCTGTCATTGCGAGGAACGAAGTGACGAAGCAATCTATAAACAGGCTTTTAAAAGTTTTTCGTATGAAAAACTTATATTTATAATGTAAAGAGAGGAAGTAAAAAGTATGAAAACTCTTAATTACTATCTATTTGAATCGCCTTTGACAAAAGGCAAGTTTATGGCAAGGACAATTCTTGTCAATAATTACACTGATCAACAACTGATCGATGAGATGAAAAAAAAGAATAACGGAATATCCGAAACCGGAGTGAGGGAAACATTAAAGCTCATGGTAGAAACTGCAAGGGAACTTCTTGCTCAGGGCATATCTGTGAATGTTCCGGGGTTTTTGAAAATCTCGCCTTCCGTAAAAGGCTCTTTTGATACAGCAGATGAAAGCTTCAATCCGGCTAGACACTGGGTAGGCATCAACTGCACTGTCTCCAGTGCCTTTGTTGAAGATTTCCAGAAAGATGTAACAGTGGAAAGATCTTCAAGACCGAAAAACTGGCCTGACATCATTTCCGTTACGGACACCGAAACAGGCGAAAGCTATTTACAGACCGAATACGCTACTCAGATCATCGGTGAAAATCTACTTTCTGTAGAGTATGAACTTGACGCAGTGATACTTGCTTCAAGAACCGATGAAAACCAGATCGCGATCATTGAAAGGGATATGCTGGGTGTTGTTTCGCATAAAGCGAAGGAATTGATATTTACCATAAGGAAATCCTTTATTGTGCCGGCATGGCTT
>JAFGQB010000188.1 GCA_016935915.1 Spirochaetota bacterium | reverse complement strand
CCTTACTTCATTGAAAAGATGTAAATCAACCAGTACATAAGAGTTGTTATCTTCAACATCTCTTAAAAACTTAACTTTTTTAATCCCCCCTTCTTTTAAGAAACAAGTTATTTCCAGTTCAATTTCATAATCGTTTTTATTTTCATTTTTGTATTCCGGTCCTCTTTGAGACGCATTCTTTATTATATCCAAAATGTTTATGATAATATTTATATCATAATTTGTAATTTCTTTTCCTACTTTGTTTTTTATGGCGATATGGTCTATATCGTATTCATTTAATTTTGTTAACTGACGATATACAACTGCTATAAAAACATTTATAGAAACAATATAAAAAGAAATTATTGAAAATATAATTATAAAGAGATATTTAAAAAATCTATCCATATTTGTTTTTAATGAGTCAATGAACGGTTCTCTGACTCATTTGTTTTTACACAATTTTATCCAATTCTCCAAAGTCATTTTTCCGAACTTTATATGTCGAATGCCTCCTGATTTAATAAGAGTATCTATTCTTGATTTTTCTTCATTAGCAATTGTAACAAAAATATCAGGAGCTGTAAAAAGACCTTTTTTCTGATATATAAGCTTTACAATATCAGGAAGTCCTGCAAGTATTGCAAAATCCCCGGCAGTTATACCGTGCTCCTTATGTTTATTTTTTACAGGATGTCCCCCCTCAATAAGAAGCCTTGCAGTTTTACTGTCCTTCTGGGCAATTGCAAGTATCAGAATATCATCAAATGTACATTCAAATTTTACTTTCCTTTTTATCAATTTTTCCACTGCATCAGCATTTTTAGCCTTAACTGCATAATAAAGCGGCGTTCTGCCGACAGAATCTTCATCATTAACCCGTGCTCCTCTTTTTAAAAGCACATCAATTATCCATTTTTTATCATCGCGAATCGCAATCATCAGTACTGATAATTTTGTATATTTTTCCTTTGCATTGACATTTGCCCCTTTTTCAATGAGTATATAAACGGATTCCCTGTTGTTATTATTTAAAGCTTTGATAAGCTCGCCTCCCTTGCCCCGGGGCATAATCTGGTAAATAAAGTCTTTACTAGCCATAAAAGCGGTAAAAGCGAATAGAGCAAGAATTACATAAAGAAAATGTTTTGGTTTAAAGGGCAGGTTTTCAAAAACCGGTTTATTAAAAAACTCCAATTGAGGCGCCTTTACCATGGGCAATACAAGGATCGGTAAAAAAATAAAAAGAAGGCTTATTATAAATACCAGACCCCAAAAAAAATAGCGTGTGTGAAAATCAATGACAACTGCGCCACCATAAGGGGGCAGAGCTACTTTAACCTTTTGTCCCTCTTTAAAACTCTTAAAAAGCTGAACATTTTTATCTGTTTGTTTTACCCATCCTATATTGCTTTTATATCGAAATTGCGGCTGAGGAAACCAGCTTAAATATTCAACAGGACTTGATCCATGTTCGATTATATCGGTTTTTACATAATATCCTGTGATTTCACCGTCAACACACCTGACTTCTTTACCATGAATCGAAATCCAGGATTTGTAAAGTTCAAAAACAGATTTAATGCCTAAACCCAGACCGACACAGATAAATATTACTAAAAACACCCTTAAAATAGCCAAAACCTCACCCCCTGCGTAATAATTTTTCATTATAATAATACTTGGGGAAAATATCTATTAATATTTAAATTTATTTTTAACAAGAAGAGTATGGTGATGGTTCTATAATTAATGATTCATAGAACCGTTCCCCGACTTATATTAATGATTTCTTTAAGATTTGTTATAGTAAAATCCTGATTAAAATTTTTATGATCCTTGCTTTTATTTATTAATATCGATGTAACATCTAGCTGTATGGCAGTTATCATATCGACTTCCGTATCTCCAACAAAAATAATTTCATTTTTATTATAATTATCAGGTAAAATATTTTTCAATACATTTTTAAATTTAACTGATGATTTATAAGCTTTTAATTCTTCAGAATTAAAAATTTTATTAAAATATTTTTTTAAATTGTGTTTTTTTAAAACTCTTTTTAATAAGAGAGTGTCAGCATCGCTTGCAAGTATTAATTTTACATTATTTTCCTTTAAATAATCCAATAACAAAACCGCATCATCAAATAAAACCGATCTGTCAAGATAAAACATAAATAAAAGTTTTTTGGCATCACCAGAGATGTCTTTACAGCTGAATTTTATCGAGACATTTTTTAGCACATTTTTAAGCTTCTCTTCAATAGTTATAAATTCAATTTGATTGTTTAATTTCTTAAATTCAGCTTTAGTGAATATAAGCAGTTTTTCTTTATCAACTTCAGGGAATAATGAAGGCATATAATCATATAACGGATATGAATCCTGCAATGTACCACCCATGTCAAATATTGCGATTTTGGTCATTTGATAAATTCCTGTTTTTATAAAGCATTAACTTATAGCATTTTAAATTAAAAAAGGCTGCCTGTTTAAGACAGCCTTGAAAGTGCCTCCAACCAGAGTTGAACTGGTGACACAAGGATTTTCAGTCCTCTGCTCTACCGACTGAGCTACAGAGGCAAACATAAAAAGCTTATATAAAAAAATTATTTATATGTCAAGTTTAAATTATTCAAATAATTAAAAAACATTATTGAAACAGCAGAGTATATGAATCTTCGGCCATCTTCTTTTCTTCATCAGTAGGGATTACAATAACTGTTACAGGTGAATAATCAGTTGAAATTATTCCAATATGATTACCAATTAGTTTGTTCTTATCCTTATCGAAATGGATTCCAATGTTGAACAGATTGTTTGCTATCAGCTCTCTCATATAAATACTGTTCTGTCCTATTCCGCCTGTAAAAACCAGTATGTCGACTTTGACCATTACTGCAGAATAAGCACCTATGTATTTTTTTATCCTGTATGCGAAACAGTCAAGTGCAAGCTGAGCCTGCTTATTGCCCTCTTTTGCCGCCTTTTCAATGTCTCTTACATCATTGGATAATCCTGATACTCCCAGTAGCCCGCTCTTTTTGTTCAGCATGTCAATTACTTCTTTATCAGTATAACCTTTATCTAGGAGGTAATGAATGATCGCAGGATCGATATCGCCGGACCTTGTGCCCATAACAAGCCCTTCAAGAGGGGTAAATCCCATTGAAGTATCAACTGATTTTCCAAAAGCAATTGCAGTGATTGAACAGCCATTACCGAGGTGGCATGTAATTAAATTAGTATTTTCCTTTGCCCTCTTGCAGTAGGAAAGAGCCTTGTTTGCAACATAACTGTGGCTTGATCCGTGAAAACCGTATCTTCTGATCCTAAACTTTTCATACAGTTCATGTGGGATAGCATACATATATGCATATTCCGGAATCGACTGATGAAAAGAGGTGTCAAATGTTGCAGTATGCTTTATTGATTGTATCTGTTCCATTGCGGCTTTGATGCCCTCAAGATTTACCGGATTGTGCAATGGTGCAAGGTCTGCAAAGTTTTCAATATCATTAACAACTTCATTGGTAATTATCACAGGTTCTGAATACTTTTCTCCGCCATGAACAACCCTATGCGCAACAGAGTCTATATCCTTGATATTTTTTAAAATTCCGTCTTTAGGATTTAAAATGGCTTCAAGCATAACTTTAACCGCTTGATTATGATCCTTCACCTGAACTTTTTTTTCAATGGTCTTATCCTTATGTTCCTGTTTTATTGTTGAATCTTTTTGGCCGATCCTTTCGATTAAACCTTTAACCAAATTAATTCCTTCAGGCATTAAAAAAAGCTGATATTTAAGAGAAGACGATCCGCAATTAATGACTAAAATTTTTTTATTATTCATATTTTTATCCTTATAATAAAAAATTTACGGTAAATTTTTTAAATCGGGTTTATATAAAACGCTTTTGTTTCCGATTTGAACTCCATACATCTTTTTATATGCTTCAACAAAGCCAAGCCATCCTCCTGCAGTAGCACCCCAGACCCCGGCAGAAAAAGATGCTCCGCCTGAAATAAAGAGATTATCCAGTAAAACCTGTTTCATCCTTACAGCAGGACTGTTTTCTGGGACCTGAGCCAAACCGCTTATCGGATATTTTGAACCGTATTGAATATATGATGCGGGGCTCATGGCAATCAAATACTTAAGGGGCGGGAATTCTTTGAAAACAGGTTCAACCTTCTGAAGCTCCTTAACCAGTATATTGGAGAATTCTTCTTTTTTTTGCTCATATTTTTTATAATCAGTTTCCCTTAATTTAAACCATTCATCTATTTTTTCTCTGTCATGTTCTATGTACAAAAGGGTCATTGCATAATATTTGTAATTGTACATTTCTTCAGGCATGAACATGAAAAGGTTCCATCTCCCCTGTTTTAGTCCACCCTCCATTCTGTAAATGTGATATATAAACTCTGTCAGCTTGGGATACTTTTCAACAGCTTTCTTGTCCATTAAAAACAAACAGTAAAAATCTGAATTAGGATATGGAATTTTATTGATCTTATTTATCAATCTTTTGATTTTAGGAATATGGATCCCCGATGTTATCAATTCTTTAATCCTGTCCTGTGCAACAGACATAAATATATAATCGGATTTTTCAAGCTTATTATTTATCATTACACCCAAAGCTTTTTTGTTGTCAAATGCTACAGAATCAACTTTTGTATTTAATACAAGCTTTCCCCCGAGTTCTTCATACCTTTTTGCAAGGTTATTTGACAAGGTTTGAAAAGTATCGCCTTTAGTCGGTCTCATAAGATTATTTTCCAAAAAGCTCTGTATCATTAAAAGTTCGCCTATAGCACTAGCTTTTTCAACCTCAACACCCATATAGCCTTCTGTAATGCTGAAAAGCTCCTTGATTAGAGTTGTTTTAATGCCCATGTCTTTTATATGCTGCAAATAAGTTTTATTCTGTATCATCTCGAGAGTCGTTTTCGGGATCGTGAAAAGCATTTTCAATGCTTCAAGGAAATTCGGATTTATATATGCACGGTGAAAAACATCACGATATAATCTCTGCATGTTTTCAAAAAATTTTTTTGCACTTTTTTTTTCTTTATCAGGAGTTCTGTTGATTATATCTTCAACTCCGTTTTTTGTAAAAATAAAAGGTTTATCACCAATCGGATAGTATTGAAAAGGTTTTTCAACGATCTTCCAGTTTATATTTTTAACACCCATATATTTAAAAAAAAGTTCAAGTGGTTCGCCTTCTCCGAAGTCTGATGCAACTACCGGAACATTAAATGTATATTTTATCTTTTCACCTCTATATGTTGCAGCCTTCTGAAATGCATTGCAGAAGCCTCCAGGAAGCTTATTAGAGTCATAAATTATTACCTCATCATCTGGTTTGGCTTTCTTTAGTAAAATGCCTGTTATTAATCCGCCTAAACCGGCGCCGATAATTATAGATTTTTTATTAATGTTTTGAATTTTCAAAATTATTCCCTTAAATTTATTTTATTTTTTTGGAGTTGTGGAAACTGCTGTAACAAAGTCTGGTTTGACAACCTTAACAAGACGTATTCCGCTTGCATTTCTTCCCTGTTTGGAAATTTGCTCTGTGGAAATCTTTATGGCAATACCCCTGGAAGTAATAACTATCACATCATCACCTTTTGCAACCTGTTTTACGGCAACCACATGTCCTTTCTGTTCATTATATTTATAATATCTCTGCCCAGAAGTGCCTCTTCCGTGGCATGAAAAATTATCAAATTCAAGCCTTTTACCATAACCATTTTCGGTCACTAAAAGCATTAAGTAATCCTCATTTACAAGACAAACACTGCAAAGTTTATCATCATCCTGCAATCTGATACCTGTCACGCCTCTTGCGGCTCTGCCCATAGGACGAACTTTTGTTTCGACTATTCTTAAAGCTTTTCCGTTTCTTGTTGTCATGATAAGGTCATTGTTTCCATCTGTTATTTTGACATCTATTACTTCATTGTCTTCATCAAGTGTAATCGCTTTTTTACCTTTCTGTTGTATGAGTTTAAACTCACTGACCGGAGTTTTCTTAACTATGCCGTTCCTTGTTGCAATGAAGAAAAATTTATTAGGATCATCAAAATTTTTGACATTTATAATGGCATTGATCTGCTCATTTTCATGAATATTGATAAGAGTTTTAATTGTCTGCCCTCTTGATGTTTTTGCAAGCTGAGGTATCTGATGAACTTTAAGTCTGTAAACAAGGCCTTTATTTGAGAAGAATATCAAATAATCATGAGTTGATGCAATGAAAAGATGCTCAATAAAATCATCTTCCCTTACTGCACCGCTTGACGCTCCGACACCGCCTTTACCCTGACTTCTGTAAACATTGAATGCAGTCCTTTTTATAAAACCTTTACTGCTTATAGTTATTACCATGTCCTCTTTTTGAATAAGGTCCTCTATTTCAAAGTCTTCGATCTCACCCGGAACGATTTCGGTTCTTCTTTCGTCAATGAAAGATTTTGTGTTTTCAATTAATTCACCCCTGACAACCTGAAGTACATTTTTATCGCTTGAAAGAATTTCCTTTAATCTTTTTATTAAATTCTTCAGTTCTGTAAATTCATCCTTTAATTTGTTGACTTCGAGATTTGTCAATCTTTGCAGTCTCATGTCAAGAACAGCCTGAGCTTGAACATCTGTCATATTGAATTTGATAATTAAACCTTCTTTGGCTTCCTTAACATCTTTGGACTTTTTTATTAGATCGATAACGGCATCAATATTGTTCAATGCAATTAATAGACCTTCAACTATGTGAGCTCTCTCTTCGGCTTTTTTAAGTTCAAATTTTGTTCTTTTATAAACAACCTCTTTTCTGAAATCAATATATGCTTGAATTGTTTCTTTTAATGTCAGTGTCTGCGGTTTTCCGTTCATTAAAAAAAGATTATGAACGCTGAAAGAAATCTGAAGGTTTGTGTGGCTGTAAAGCTGGTTGATTACAACTTTTGGAATAACATCTTTTTTAAGTTCAATGACTATTCGCAATCCGCTCCTGTCCGATTCATCACGGATATGTGAAATACCCATTATCTTTTCAAGTTTAACAAGTTCTGCAATTTTTTCTATCAATTCCTTTTTATTTACCTGATAGGGCAGTTCTGTAATAATAATTACATCTTTGCCTGTTTTATTCTCTTCAAGTTTAAGTTTTGCCCTGACTATTATATGACCTCTGCCAGTTTTGTATGCTCTTTTTATACCGTTAGTGCCGTAAATAATACCTGCTGTTGGGAAATCCGGACCTTTTATGAATTTCATCAGGTCTTTGATTTCTATATCAGGATTATCAATCTGGGCTGTGATAGCGCCAACGACTTCGCCCAAATTATGAGGCGCTATATTTGTCGCCATACCTACCGCTATTCCGCTTGCTCCGTTTATAAGCTGATAAGGTATTGCAGAAGGAAGTACAAGAGGTTCAGTCATTGAGTCATCGTAGTTAGGACCGAAATCAACGGTTTCTTTGTCAATATCTTTAAGCATCAGTTCTGCTGCTTTTGAAAGTCGTGCTTCTGTATATCTCATTGCAGCCGGCGGATCACCGTCAACCGAACCGAAATTGCCATGCCCGTCCACAGCAATATAGCGCATTGAAAAGCCTTGAGCCATTCTTACCAATGTCGAATAAATAGCCTGATCACCATGGGGATGATATTTACCCAAAACATCGCCCACAATTCTTCCGCATTTTTTGTACTGGCTGTTAGCCTTCAAACCCATTTCATTCATCGAGTATAAAATTCTTCTGTGAACAGGTTTTAATCCGTCTCTTACGTCAGGTATGGCACGGCTCACAATGACGCTCATAGCATAAGTCATATATGAGTTCTTAAGTTCTTCTTCTATGTCAATTGGATAAATATTGCCCATCTTTTAATCCTTTAAACTAATTTAAACATCAAGATTAGAAACATATGTAGCATTTTCTTTAATAAATTCCCTTCTTACTTCAACATCTTCCCCCATCAAAGTTGAGAACATCTGATCTGCAATATATTCATCTTCAAGTTTAATCTTTATTATATTTCTTGACTCGGGATTCATTGTTGTTTCCCATAACTGCTCGGGATTCATTTCTCCTAAGCCCTTGTATCTCTGTATCGTATAATCACCCTGTTTCCAATCTTTCTCTTTCAAAATTTTTTCTCTGTCTTCATCTGTATAAGCATATAAAACCTCTTTTTTCCCCTTGGGTTCTATTTTATAAAGTGGGGGCATTGCAATATAAATATTGCCGTTTTCAACAAGAGGCTTCATATAACGGAAAAAGAAGGTTAATAACAGTGTTCTGATATGTGATCCATCAACATCGGCATCAGCCATGATTATTATTTTGCTGTATCTGATCTTTGAACAGTCAAACTCTTCATCAATCCCTGCACCGATTGCAGCTATTACAGGCTGAAGCTTGTCATTGGTGAGCACTTTGTCGATCCTGGTTTTTTCGACATTGAGCATTTTGCCCCAGAGCGGTAAAATTGCCTGAAAAGTTCTGTCTCTGCCCTGTTTTGCACTACCGCCAGCAGAATCCCCTTCAACAAGATAAAGTTCACATTGTTCGGGATTTTTCTCTGAACAGTCGGCAAGCTTGCCCGGCAGTCCGAATGAATCAAGGGCATTTTTTCTTCTTGTGACTTCTTTTGCCTTTCTTGCCGCCTGCCTGGCTTCATTGGCCAGGATCGCTTTTTGAATTATCATTTTAGCGCTTTCTGGATTTTCTTCAAAAAATTTTGTTAATTCGTCATTTACTATTGATTCTACGATTCCCTTTATTTCATGATTACCCAGTCGTGTTTTTGTCTGCCCTTCAAACTGCGGATTTGAGATTTTTGCCGAAATTATTGCTGTCAATCCTTCCCGGCAGTCATCACCTTCCAGCTTTTCAACACTTTTTTTCTGCAGGTCTAGTTTTTTCATAAAATCATTCAATGTTCTTGTTAAAGCGGATCTGAAACCGCTCAAATGCGTCCCGCCTTCGGTTGTGTTGATATTGTTGACAAATGTATATATACTTTCATTATAGGCATTTGAATATTCAATTGCTATTTCAAGCTCTATATCATCTTTAACAACATTCATATAAATAGGTTTGTGAAGAGACTTTTTTGTTTTATTTATAAATTCCACAAATGATAAAATACCGCCTTCAAACTGAAAAACATTCCTTTTCTCCGGTGCAGTTCTTTTATCTGCAAGTACTATTTTTATGCCTTTATTTAAAAAAGAAAGTTCCCTCAATCTGTGAGCCAAAACATCAAAGTGGGGGTTTGTTTCTGAAAAAATTTCCTTATCGGGTTTAAATATTACCTTAGTCCCTTTTTTGTCAGTATCACCAATAATTTGGACTTCATCAACAGGAACGCCTCTGTTATATTCCTGATGATAAATCTTGCCGTTCTTATATACATATACTTTGAGGTTTTCGGAAAGACTGTTTACAACACTGACCCCGACACCGTGAAGTCCTCCGGAAATCTTATAGGAATCCTTGTCGAATTTACCGCCGGCATTGAGTTTGGTCATAACAACTTCCAGGGCGGAAACTCCAAGCTGTTCATGAATGTCAACAGGAATCCCTCTTCCGTTATCTGTAACTTCAATGGTTTCATCGGCATTGATCAAAACTTCAATGTCATTACAATGCCCTGCCAAAGCTTCATCAATAGAGTTATCAACAACTTCATAAATACAATGGTGCAGACCGTCAATCCCGGTAGAACCGATATACATACTTGGCCTTTTTCTAACATGTTCTATACCGTCTAGCACTTGAATATTAGAGGCATTATAGTCTTTACTCATTAATTTTTTTCCTGATATATAGATTGATTTTGAAGGTCAAAATTTGCATTTATTATACAAAATTTTTCACAATTGGTCAAGCTAAATATGGAGTAAAAGAGGTAATTTTTACTATGAATAACACGAATAAAAAGAAGAATTTATTAGAAATTAAATGAAATTTAAGATAAAAAGAATAACTCTACAATAAAACTGAAAAAAATTAGAAAAATTTATAAAAAATACAAAAATATAAAGAAAAAAAAATAGCACTGTTTCGGTAATATGCCCGTTCAAAAGTGTCCTGATAAAATTAGTTTTTGTGAAGTATTTATAAGTGAAAATATTAAAAAAAAGCTAAAGAGGAGGAACAGGCAAGGGATACCTTTTGGAGTTAGTTGTATAACTTAAAATTTTTAAATATTCTCATTGTCTGTCCCATTAGCTCCTTTTTATAAAAAATATTTTAAAACTATAAAAGATAATTACATTTTTGGATATTTATATGGATAACATCAAGGAGCCATTTTTGATAAACCGATTGAAAACCATAGAATATCATTTTGTACTTAATGATTCTTTAAAAAATAAAATTATTGCTGTCAGCAAAATATTAAATCTTAAATTATCCAAAACAGTTGTTTTTATTATTGAAAATATGTCGCCTTTACTGGATAAAATGCACTTACTTTATAAAGATGAAAATAACATTGTTGAAAAAATAAACTGGAATTGTCATTTGCAT
>JAFGQB010000187.1 GCA_016935915.1 Spirochaetota bacterium | reverse complement strand
GTGATTTTGTAACCTGCTTTTTCAAACATTTTTATTGTAGCATCCTGCAGGCTGCCTTTTGGTATCCCGAGTTTTAATATGTTTTTACTCATTATTTGTGATTCCTTTTACTTGTCAATTTCTGCTATTTATATAACTGGATGTCAAATGTGTCAATGTATTTTTTTATTTTATTTTATATTTGTATTTTTAAATAATTAAAAAATAGACTGTTTTACCCCTTTATTGGCGATTAGGCTATGGTAGGCGCTTTTAAAGATAAATTCAACAAAAAATATTTTTTTTTTGACAATTATAGATTTTTAAGATATAATTATATAAAAAGTGGAGAAAAAAGCATGAAAAAGTTTATTCTTATTATATTTTTGTCTTTTTTTTATTTTAGCTGCAGTTTCAATAATCCTTTTTTGCCTTCAGCTTTAAATGATAACAATGATGATAATAAATCAAAAATCAATGATTATTTAATCATTATTGATAAAACAGGTTCTATGGATGCTAAAATGACACAGATAAAAAACAGTGTTATTTCTTTTGTAACTCAATTAAAATTAAATGGTTATGACAACAGGTTTGCTTTGATACTATTCGGAAATTATCCGGAACTTCTGTTAAATTGGACAGATGATGCGGATATTATTAATAATGCTTTAGAAAGTATAACATATACAGGCGGAATCGAAGCGGTATTGGAAGTTATAAGGATATCTATAAATTCAGCTGTTAACAATACTTTATTCGATGCTGCAGAACCGTTGACATTCAGGGAAAATGCAAGAAAAAAAATACTTCTTTTTACCGATGAATATTCCAGTTTGCCTTATTATATAGAAAACAGATTTGCAGGTCAAACAACTTCTGATCCACCGAATCCTTTTCCAACAGATACTAATAATGGATGGTGCTTAGAGATAACAGCAACTGCGGATGCATTAATTAATAAAGATTTTTCTCTTTATCTTTTTATTGATTCAGGAAGATACTATTTCACAAAATATCAGTTTTCGGATACCACTCTTCAATTTCAAAATGCAGATTATACAAAATTCGATCCGGATAAAACTCTTGATAATCTGACAAACAATGGGCTTGGTGAATGCCTTCAGGCTAAATTATTAAAAAGTGGAAGATTCTGCCGTGCAATTAATATTAATGATTTTACATCAATAGATATTAGTCCTATTATTAACAATGTATTAATTCCATCTGTTGATGAATAAATCATAATTTAAGTTTATTTATAGATTCCACTTTTAGAATTTAAATCCCTTAAAAAGTGCCCACTTTTAACTTTTAAATGACAATATTTATTTTAACTATTGACTTTTTATGTAATTTTATTTATATTCTTTTTTCGTATTAAACAATAATTTAAAAGCTATAATTTTTATATTCATTTTAAAAATTATAATACAATGAAATATAAAGCTTCTGGAGGATGGTTTTTATGGATCTCAAAAAAAGAATTGTTATTACAGGTATGGGAGTGGTATCACCTGTAGGTGATACATTAGAAGATTATTATACAAATTTAATAAACGGTAAATCCGGCATAAAAAAGATGACAAGCATTGATACCAGCAGGATTAGAAGCAAGATAGGCGGTGATCTCGGCGATTATGATATAAAAGGCAAATTGGAAGAGTTTAAAGGCAAATTACCCGAAGAAATGTTTAAAAAAATGAAAAAAATAATAAAAACAGCTCCTTTTGCCACTAAATTAACTTTGATTGCTGCTACAAAAGCTTATATTGATTCAGGTATAAACAATTTAAATGTTGATAAACAAAGAATGGCTGCTATTATTGGCGGTCATAATTTCCATGATAATTATATTGTTAAAAATACAATTCAATTTATGGAAGAACCCGAGTATATTGATGGATTAATGGGTATTTGTGTTTTTGACAGCGATGTAGTTGCAAGTATTTGTGAATCATTCGAGATTTTAGGTCCGATGTATATTGTGGGAGGAACTTGTACAAGTGCAGGTCTTGCTATGAAACACGGTATTGCTGAAATTAATTACAATGACTGTGATATTGCCATGATCGGCGGCGGAGTTTTGGATTACTCAGCAGTAGGCTATCAGGCATTAATCCTTGTAAGTGCAATCAGTTATTCGAAATTTAATGATGACCCTGAAAAATCTTCAAGACCATATGACATGAGAAGAGAAGGATTTGTGCCATCACATGGAAGCGGCATATTGATAATCGAAGATCTTGACCATGCATTAAAAAGAGGCGCAAAAATTTATGCAGAAATACTCGCCGTTGAGTCAAATAATGATGCAAATCATCTTTCAAATCCTTCAGTTGAAGGACAGGTAAGATTAATAAAAAGAGTTTTAGAAAAGGCAAAAATTAAACCTGAAGATATTGATTATATCAATGCCCATGCAACTTCAACTCCTTTAGGCGATAAAATAGAGATTAGAAGCATTAAGGAAGTATTCGGTGAACATGCTAAAAAGTTAAAAATAAATGCAACAAAATCAATGATTGGTCATACAGGATGGACATCACATTCTATTGAGCTTATAGCGGCAATTATGCAGATGCATAATTCAACTTTGCATCC
>JAFGQB010000186.1 GCA_016935915.1 Spirochaetota bacterium | reverse complement strand
TATTATGTCAACTATGTTATTTATGAATTGTGATGTTTTAAGACTATTAAGCAAACAGGAGTATCTGGAGAGGGAAAAGGAGAGAGAAAATACAGAAAATTCAATCTCCTTACTATCAATGAAAGATGTGACTTTTATTAAGACAATGAATTTGGGAACAGGTGATGATATTTTAGAGGATATGGCAATTGATGATGATTATATATATTTAGCTGGAAATGATACCCAATTAAGCACAACCGATTCACAGATGAGATTGGAAAAAAGGTATAAAAGCAATGGAACATTGGTTTATTCTTTTGGGAATGGCGGAGTTATTCAATTTAATTATTCATCATTTACATCATATGATAACGTAGAAGCTTTTTTACATGTAGAACTGGACGACAATTATCTTTATCTTGGATGCCGTTTTTATAACTCGACAAATGACAGAGTATGGCAAATACAAAAAAGAAATATAAGTAATGGAGCTTTAGTCAATTCTTTTGGAACAAATGGAATAATAATAATAAATCATTCATCAGGAAAAGATAATATGTTTGCAATGGCTAGTGATGAATATTATTTATATATTGCCGGAGATGATTATATTCCTGGTAATGGTCAATGGCATATTGAAAAAAGAAATAAGGCTGACGGGGTATTAGTAACTTCATTTAATGATGATGGTATTTATCAAAATAATTATTCAACTCGAAATGATTCAATATTTGATTTAGCTATAGATGAAAATTTTATATATGCTGTTGGGGCTGATGGAAATAATAATGGACAATGGCATATAAATAAAATAAATAAATTCTCAGGAGATCATGAACTTTCATTTGGTAATAATGGAATAATAATTGAAAATTTTAGTAATCTTGATGATAGATGTTGGGATATAGTAATTGATAATAATTATATGTATCTTGACGGTATATTTCATATTGATAATTCAGCAACTAGTTGTTGGAGAATTGAGAAAAGAAATTTAAATACAGGAACATTAGATGAAAATTTTGGAGTAAATGGTTATATTAATGAATATTTAAGTGAATTTAGTAATAACCCATTAGCTTCAACATTAAATAATGAAAATATTTATATTTCTGGAAATGATTCGATACCTGGATCAGATATAGATAAAGAATGGCGAATTGAAAAAAGGAATATACTTAACGGAGCATTTGTATCAGAATTTGGGATAAACGGTTTAATTCGAAATAATTATAGCCCAAAAGATGATAGATGTTTAGCAATTATTACAGACAATAATCATGTTTTTATAGCTGGTACTGATATGATTCAAGGAAATAGACAATGGCGTTTGGAAAAAAGATTTCTAATTACAGGTGAGTATTAAAATACCAAATTTATTAATATAATTGTTGTTATTTTATAATAATATAATTAATTCATCCTTATTATTTATTTTATAAATTTTATCCTCTTTTAAATAATTATAAAAATAAAACGGATAAAATATTTCATTTCTTCCATGTAATATTATTTTATCATTTTCAATAATTAACCAATCTGAATTTATTACATCAGCTTTAAATCTATAATTTGGATATATCATTTTTAATGAAGGTTCTAAATCCCAATGTTCTCCGAATATCAATTCACCATTTACATGTTCAGGATAATATTTTGGCAAATATATACAAAAACGATTTTCAATATTCTCGTCAGGATTATAAATACTTTTTATTTTTTTTAAAACTTCCTTATTGTATTCCGAAGCACCGATCCATGCATTACTTTGAGATTTAACTCCTATAAAATAAATAATAAAAATACTCATATAAATATATAAAATTATTTTTTTATTTTTAATATATACAGTTAAATAATTCAGAAATGAAATAATTAAAAATATTAATGTAAATCTTATTGATCCCATAATTCTGTTATCATATGAAAATGTTGCAGGACGGTAATTAGAGAATAGAAAAATAAAATTTGAAATTAAAAAAGATACTATTGAAAAAATTAATATATAAAATGCTTTTCTTTTATCAATATCTATGTTATCAAAATCTTTTTTTAAATAAAAATAATAAATAATTACAAAGATAATTAAAATAAGTAAATAAAATAATGATAAAGAAAAAAAATTTGAAAATGAGCCGGGTATTACAAAAAAATTAAATTTAAACCATAGAACAACAAAATTGATTACTTTTGTTAAATAATCAGTTTGAGTAACAATATTTAACCTTGATACACTAATTCTTGAATAACTTGAATAAAATAACAGCTTTTCTAAAAAAATTCTATAAATAATAAATATTGAGGCAGAAAATAAAAAAGGTAATAATAATTTTAATATATAAAAAAAACTTAATCTTTTCCTGTTATTATAAAATCTCAATAATACATTAATCAAAAACAATGGAACAAAAGATTCATAAGATAAAGAAGAAAAAACAATTAATATTATAATAATTAATTCTTTAATAAATATCAAAGCTTTATTTTTATATTCAAATGTATCTAAATATAAGGATAAAATCCAAAAAAAACCGGCAGCATTAAAATTTATTAATATAAATGAATATAACGTGGATGATGCTGTAGGGTATATTAAAACAAAACCTGCCGTCATAAACGCAAAGGGAGAATTAATATATTTTTTTAAAATAAAGTAAAATAATAAAACGGTAATAAAAAAAAGAGATAAATTAATAAAATGCAAATATCTTGAATTATTATTAAAAGTCCAATAACAAAAACCTATTATTATGGCAGAAACCGGTCTGGAAGTCATAACATAACTTGTGGATATTTCTTTCTGATATTCAAAATATGATTTATAATTACTTTTAAAGCAATAAACACCCATATCATCTCTTAATAATCCTCCTTTGATAATATAATTAGAAAATGTAATTAAAAATAATAAAATTAATAAAATAATGTTTATTGAATTTTTTTTTAAATTATTAGAAATCATTAATAACCTCACTTTAATAACCATATTTAATAAAAAGTTAATGACATTTTTTTTAAATTATAATAATTAAATAAAAAAATCAATTAAAACTGGCAAGTGACTTTAGTAAAAAAGGTATAAACTCACTACAAGCCAAGCAATTAAGGATGCCAATACAAAAAAGATAACAAATTCAGTGAAATCAGATATAACAATGATAGGGAAGTTTAAAACGGCTGCGAGTATATGAAGTAAAAGTGCTGTTATTTTCTATTGACTTATTTTCTTAATTAAAGGAAAACAAATTATACCATATCCAAATCTTTTATTTTTAAAGAGTCAGGGGTTCGCTAACTCAATTTTCATTAACCCATTTCTTGACAAATAAAATCAATTATGTATAATCTGTTTATTCATAAAGGGGTATTATATGGGATTAATTGAAGAACTAGCAGGCAGCCTGCTAAAAAGTCAGACGGTTTCAGGCAGAAGCAGTAAATCAACCGGCAAAAATGAGACTATGAGCATGCTAATCGGTGTTGCAATAGGTATGATTATAAAATACGGTCTTCCGTCAATTGTGCAGAAACTGTCAAAGAGCGGACTTAAAAAACAGGTGGACTCATGGATTGGCACAGGCGACAATAAAAGGGTTGATCCGAAACAACTTACAAAAGCTTTAGGCCCGGAAATGATAAACGAAATGTCGAAAAAAACAGGGCTTAAAAAAACCGAGGTCGAAAATTCCCTGTCCGAAATACTTCCCGAGATCATTAATAAGCTTACGCCTAAAGGTGAAGTGAATGAAAATGAAGTAAAAAATCAGACAAAGGGACTTGATCTGGGAAATGTTGTGGATTTTCTGGGGAAGTTTTTTAAGTGAGTCAGGTGACGGTTCTCTGCCTCTCCTCTTTTTCAAATAATAACATTTGATGAAGAGCGGATTTAAGGAACAGGTGGACTCATGGATCGGCACAGGAAACAAATGCTCATGTCCTTTAATTTTAACAAAAAAACAATAACCACCTTAATCGAATTTTCAAAAAACTTTTTATTAACCGCAATAAGTATAATGATTTCAATATTTATATCAGAAATAATTTTCAGGATTATTAAAATAGACAACTCCACACAAAATGTAATGAACATTAATGAAAAAAATTTATTAATATTGTCTGCTAATAAAAGATTAATATATACATATAAAAAAAACATTCCAGGAAAAACCAATTCTTATGGTTTTCATGATAAGGAATATGCATTAGAAAAAAAAACCAATAAAACACGAATTTTAGCACTTGGGGATTCAGTTACTTATGGAACCGGAGATAAAATATCTATAAATGAAAACTTTCTTTCTTTACTAGAAGAAGAATATAATAATATTGAAATTATCAATTTATCTCATGACGGCTATAATACAATGCAGGAAGTTGAACATTTTCAATTATACGGCTTGCAGTTTAAACCAGATATAGTATGGGTTTTTTATGTATTAAATGATCCAGAAAATGAGAGTATGGAATTATATTTACTTGGAAAAGAAATTATGGTTTTAAGAAAAAGATTAGAATTAATGACTCTTCTCGGATGGCTTAATCATTACAGCTATATATGGAAATATTTATCAAATAAATATTTCAATGAATCATTGAAATATAAAATATATTTAAAGACAGTACATGACATTGAAAACCAGTATAATAATAAAAAATTTAAAAATCTTTATCAGTACATGCATCAGGATAAATATTTTAATAATGTGAAAAAAGAGTTCATTCATTTGAAAAAATTATCCTTAGAAAACAAATTTAAATTAGTTGTTTTTATAGTTCCCGTATTGGTGCCTTATAAAAAATATGATAACATGTCACTCCATAAAAAAGTTTCAGACGCATTAAAAGAAATTGAAATAGAAGTAGTTGACTTATTGCCAATTATTATAAATAATGATCCGAACAAAATGAGACTAAATCCAAATGATATTCTGCACTTAAACAAAAATGGCCATAAAATAATAAAAGATCATCTTAAACCGATTTTGGAAACAGAAATAAAAAGTTTAAGTAAATGAGGGCACAGGAGACTCTCACTCATGCAGTGACAATTTTTTTTTATTCTCATTCCCAGCCTGCAGTATGAATTAAATCGGCAACCTGATTTATGATATAATCCCGTATCTGCAAGATATCAAGTATGACGATTGAAATTAAATAAACCTGACAGATTATGTAAATTGCTACTTCTGAGTCAGGAGTTCGCCGGTTCATTTTCAAATATCAATGTTTTTTTATTGAATAAATTCCTGCCTTCGACATAAGAAAGTCTAAAGACCAAAATGCAAGCGACTTTCAACTCACTCCTCTCCCCTCTATTGTCTCTTCAGTCTAAAAAAATTTAATTAAAATATTTATTATAAATCTAATTTATTCCCGAAAAAATAAATTGAGATCACCCGGTTTCAGGTTACTCTTTAGCGCCAAAAAAAAGTGAAGCAAAATGAATCAAAGAACCATCCCCCGGCTCCCATAAAAGACTTGAAATTTATGGAAATAAAGGATAATATTTGAAAGGAGGTCAATTAAAAATGAAAAAAAAATATATTATTTTACAAGTATTATGCATTTTATCAATGCTGATATGGTTCAGCTGTAATCCTTTTCATACACAAAGCCAGTCATCGGCAAACAATTTCAATGTTCTTGATGAAAAGGATGCTGTTAAAGCTACTGTCGCTTTAACAATATATGTTTCGCCATCGGGAAGCGACAGCAACAACGGCACAATAGATTCGCCGTTTGCGACTATTCAAAAAGCCGTAGATTTATCTGTATCAGGCAGTGATGTTATTTTTTTACGTGCGGGCACTTACAACCAAACTACCAGCATCAGTAATAAAACGGGCATTACCATTACGGCATACAGCGGAGAGAAGGTAATTATTGACGGTACAGGTGCAACCTACAGGCAGTTTTTTATGGTTGCCAATACAAGCAATCTTACCATTACAGGTTTGACAATGCAGAATCTTGGCATTGGTTACGCAAGGGCCATTTATGTCTTTGAAACCGAGGCCCCGGCAAGTTCAAACCTCACCTTTTCAAACAACATTATTACTCAAATAAACGCTACAGGTACCAAATATGCGCCCGGGTACAGCACAAGCAAAAACAGCGGGTCAAATGCGATCCTGGTAGCAGGCGGTATTGACGGTCCAGGTAACGCCATTACCAATGTTGCCATAACCGGGAACAGGGTGTCACAATGCGAAGTGGGTTTTTCGGAAGCCGTTACAATCAAGGGAAACATAAATGGTTTTCTTGTTGCCGATAACACAGTGCAGGACATTTCAAACATCGGTATTGATGCAGCAGGTCTTGAAACTTGGCCGGTTTTGACCGATGCAACTTGTGTTGCGCGTAACGGAATCATACGCAATAATACCGTATCGAACTGCGTGAACAGTTACAGTGACTGCGGGGCTATTTATGATGACGGCGGCAATAATATTTCAATTCTTTGCAACAGGGTGTACAATAATCAATATGGCATAAACGTAGGAGTTGAAAATCAAATGAGCGTCACAAACGCCGCCACCTATAATATTGAAGTGCGGAATAACCTGATTTACAACAACAGGCTTGCAGGCTTATTAATGGGCACAAACGGTTCGGGAACGACCGGAGGATTGGTTACAAACTGCAATGTTGTGGGCAATACATTCTTAAAGAACGGACAATCAACATCACACGAGGTTTTTCTGCAGAAGTTGAGTAATGTTGCCTTTACAGACAATATCTTTTACCTGAAAGATGGAAGCCGGACTTTAGGCTATGTTGGCTCAGGCGGCGCAGCTGTCAGCGCTCTTACATTTGATTATTGCATTTATTACAATGGTGTAACTCCGGTCACTGTTTTATTGATGGGGAAAGCGCTTACTGCCTGGGGAAATGCCCATTCTATATATGCTGATCCAATGCTTACGAATGCTTCAACTACATCTGCCAACCCTGCATTACTGCCGGGTTCACCGGCCATTAATACAGGCAACCCCGACTTTATAGCACTTTCCGGGGAAACTGATTACTTCGATAATACCCGTATTCTGGGCGGACGCGTTGATATGGGATGCGCTGAAAGCGGGGGATCCGCTATACCGTAACTGGTGCAACTATTAATCCAGGAGGGCGCAACTATCGGGACATAAACTACAAAACAATTGATTGATAACTTAAAAGGACTGCTTTTTAACAGCAGTCCTTTTTTATGAGTCAGGAGACGGTTCCCCGGCTCATTTTGGACAAAGGGGACAGGCACACATGCCTATTTTATTTCAGAAAAAACAAATTGCGATCACCCGGTTTCCGGTT
>JAFGQB010000025.1 GCA_016935915.1 Spirochaetota bacterium | reverse complement strand
TTCAGGCTTTCAGTCTTCGCAATGACAGAAAAACTGAATGTCTAAAAGACTATCTGTTTATTATATTTTTATTCGAAATTTGACCTAATTAAACAAAAAACGAAAAGTTAACAATTGCTTTAAAACCGCAACTTTGATATAAAAAAAAGATGCAGACTTTTTTTAAAAATAAATTCTTTAAAAGAACTATCTTTATCTTTCTGAGTTTTGTTGTTTTTTTTATTCTATTCAATTTTATAATTAAACTTCTGCCGTTTAAAGCTCTGTCCGATTTTAGAAAAAAACCATACAGCCTTCATATTCTTGACAGGAACGCAAACTTATTGAGAATTTTACCCATGTCAAACGGAGATAAAAGAGAATATAGCCCTCTGGAAGAAATCCCGGATCTAATAAAAAATATATTTATAACAATCGAAGATAAAAGGTTTTTCTATCATAACGGATTTGATGTTTTTGCAATAGCAAGGAGCTTTTTTCTGAATATCAAGTACAATAGAAATATATCTGGAGCCTCAACAATCACCATGCAGCTTGCAAGAATTATAAATCCTCATAAACCCGGATTTAAGGGTAAACTTATCGAACTTTTTAATGCAGTGAGGCTCGAATCAAAGCTTTCAAAAAAAGAGATACTTGAGCTATGGTTTAATTCCATTCCTTTCGGGAATCAGGCTGTGGGTATAGAATCTGCAAGCAAAATATATTTCGGCATATCGATTGATCAGCTTGCGCCCGCGCAGGTTTTAGCGCTATCAATAATACCCCGCAGTCCGCTTTTATATAATACAAAAAATAATAGTGATAAATTAATAGAAACTGCAAAAAAATTAAAAAAAAGGATAAAATATAAAATTACCGACAATGATATAATTTACGGAATTAAAAATATAAAAAATTTCAATTGGCCTTATAAAGCATGCCATTTTGTAAATTATGTCGAGAAAAACCTTGATTTAGACACTTTTTCAAAAGGACTGCCTGTAAAAACATCTCTGGATCTAAATCTGAATGAATTCATTGAAGAAAAAATAAGATTGAATCTCACAACATATAAAGAATCAAGACTCAACAATGCCAGTGCTTTGGTAATAGACAACAATACAGGTGAAATACTGTCTTATGTGGGCAGTCAGGATTTTTTTGATAAAGTTAAACAGGGCGAAATCGACGGAGTTCATATTCTGAACCAGCCTGGATCGTCAATAAAGCCTTTTTTATACGGATATGCAATTGAGAAAGGATTTTATCCCAATACCATTTTACCGGATATACAGCTTGATTTCGGTAAAGAAGCGATCTATATCCCATACAACTTTAATCTCAGATTTAACGGACCTGTTCGATTAAGAGTTGCCCTGGCTTCATCACTGAATGTACCAAGCGTATATCTGATAACAAGGGTCGGAGTAAGAAACTTCATTGACAAACTTCTGGAACTGGAGTTTAGTTCAGTCGAAAATCAGAAGGAAAACCTGGGCAGCGGGATCGCTGTTGGAAATTTAAGCGTATCTCTTTATGAAATGGTAAGAGCATTTTCTGTATTCCCAAGAGGAGGAAAAAAGAACAATCTCATTTTTATTAAATCAGAGCCTAGAGAGTTTGCTGATGATATCAATGTTTATGATGATTATACTGCTGGCATTATTTGTGATATTTTGTCTGACAGTCAAAGCAGAACACCGGGTTTTGGCACAGCAAAAAATTTTACAACTCCTTTTCCGTCGATGTTCAAAACAGGTACATCAAACCAGTTCAATAATATCTGGGCTTTTGGAGCAACCCCGGACTTTACTGCAGGAGTCTGGTTTGGCAATTTCAGCGGTGAAACCGTCATAGGCAGAACAGGAAGCTCAATCCCCGCTTTTATTGTAAAGCAGATATTAATGAGGATTGTCACAGATGCAAAGGATTTTAAATTGCCTGATAATTTAAATAAGGTAATAATCTGTCCATTATCAGGATGTTTAACAAACAGTTCGTGCCCGGGGGCGGTTTATGAATATCTGCCAAAAGATATTAAATTACCTATATGCGATTATCATTACTTTGAAAATAATAAAGTGAAGATTAAATATCCCCCGATATATGCACTATGGGCAAAAAATCACGGACATGAAGTTCAGATAATAAATAAAAACAGTGATTTCAACTATCCAAAAATAATCCGCCCGAATGATCAAACTGTTTTTTACTACGATCCGACTATCATGGACAATGAACAGATCATTAAATTGGAAGTGATCCACAATAAAAGAGAAAACTTGAATTTATTTATAAACCAGACTCTATATAAAACATTAGATTATCCTTACAGCTGTAATCTCCCATTAAAGAAAGGAAAATGGCTGATAGAAGTAAAAAATAAAATTAATTCAGACAGTGTAATGATAACTGTTAAATAAAATCAATAATACTTTTTTAATTTACCGCTTTTAATCCCCATATATCAGACCAGACCCTCATCATAAATTGATCATAGGTCAAAGGCAGATGGTATGTAAAAGGGCTGAACCACCAGAATACAACGATTATCAAAGTAAAAAAGACAAATAAAGAAAAGAATAAAGTCCTGTTTTCCTGCTCAATTAATTCCTCAAAGATGTATATAAATATAAGATAAAAACAGACAAAAGAAAATAACAACGGAATGAAATAGTGATAAAGATACATTACCCTGGGTATTTGAAGAATTGCAACCATGTATCCCGTATAAAGCAATGTGAACATCAATATCTTATAAAACAAATCTTCATTTTTGATCTCGAACTTGAATATATATACTGCTCCTATCAGTATATAGCATAATAAAATCCCAAATAATCCTGAAAACCATATTACAGGATTGCATTGTATATATTTATATCTTACTTTATTACCGCTTTTATCCCATCTGTAATTAATTGCTTTTTTACCCAAAGTCCATCCCAGAGGATGACTGCCGTTTTCATCAGATTTGCACGGATTTAAGTGCGGAACGCCTTTCTGAAAAACATCCATGTATTTTTTATAATCCCTAAACATTATAAAGAAATTCATCGGATTGGCTGTTGTGCCTTTTGCCAGAATTTCCTTATACTCTTTTGACGCCTGATAAAATCTATTGTCAACTACTCTTTTACCTATGGCAAAATGAATATAAAAAATGATAAATACAATCATAAGTATGCCTGCAGCAGAAACAACAGCTTTAAAAAATATATCCATAAAAATCTGAACCTGAAAGAACTTAATCTTAAATATCTCTTCATTATATTCAATAAATATAAGAAACACAAAAAGCAGTAATATAACAGCACTGTTTACTTTGACTGATACAGCCAATCCGGTTAATGTGCCCAAAATAAAATAATTTAAAAGGTTAAAACTGTTTTTGATCCTTATGATATAAACAAAATATAGAATAGCGCATAAAATAAAAAAAAGCTGAGAACCGTCAAGCATTGCCGCTCTTAAATGTACAACAAGGGCATTATCAAATATGAACATAAAAGTAAAAAGAAAAGCAAGATGAGGATTGGTGAATAAATTATATAATATCAGAAAAAAAACAAGGCTTGATAAAACTGCTGAAAAAGTTGAAGAAAACCTTACTCCATGAAATCTGTATCCCTTTGGAATGCTTTTTGTATGATCTGTTCTTAAAAAACCCGATGTGTCAAGTTTGCTGTTTGGATTAAAAATCCTTTCACTTAAAGCGATCAATAACTTACCCAAAGGAGGATGGCATTCCATAAAATAAACGCCGTCAATGTATTTTTGAGCTGAAACAACATGATAGTTTTCATCCCAGAAAAGCCCGTCAGGTTTATCATATTGATTAAAAAAGATGACTGATGAAAAAATCAAAACAGCAATAATATAAACATATATTATTTTATTTGTATTTAAGATTTCATTTATATAAAAATTTAAATTCTTTTTTTCTGACATATACAACCTTAAAATCTTTAAGAATTACTTGAGATTATCAAAAAAAAACATTTTTGTAAATAAATAATAAATCATAAAAATTATTATGCTAGCTTCCCTATCCATTATATGGTAGCATCCTATCCATTATATGGTAGTCTTTTTTAAAAGGCGGAGGAGCTTGAAGAAAATTTAAATAAAAAATTTTATTTAAAAATATATTTATTATTTTATATTTTTTTATTTTTATTTTTATATAAAAAAAACTGTCATTTATCTTAATAATTTATTGACATTAATGAAGAATTCTTATATATTACCTTTCATTATTCCTCTGTAGCTCAGTCGGTAGAGCGGGTGGCTGTTAACCACTAGGTCGGCGGTTCGAGTCCGTCCGGAGGAGCATAAAGGATAGGTTTAAAAAAAGCCTGTCTTTTTTTTTGCAGATTATTTTAAAAAGGAGCATTGAACTCAATGACGAAAGCCGTATTGTTCGACCTTGATGGAGTCCTTGTATCAACTGACGAGTATCACTATCATGCATGGGTGAAAATTGCCGATGAAGAGGGATTCGATTTTTTTGATCACAAATTCAATGATAAATTTCGAGGTGTTGGAAGATTGGAGTGTGTTGAAATCCTCACCAGAGCATCAGGCAGAAGCTATACCGCAGAAGAGAAACTCGCCATTGCAGAAAGGAAAAACAGATATTTCGCAGAATCACTTTCTGCAGTTACTTCCAAAGAGCTTCTTCCGGGAGCATTTGATGCACTTCAGGAACTCAAAAAACGCAAGATCAAAGTAGCTGTTGCATCCAACAGTCGTAATGCCAGGACCATTATCCTTCAAACAAAAATCGAAAATCTGCTGGATACGATTGTTGACGGATATGAAATTAAAAACTCCAAACCTGATCCGGAATGTTTTCTTCTTGCTGCTAAGAATCTCGGCATTGCTCCTGCCAACTGTATTGTTATTGAAGATGCAGTAGCCGGTATTGAAGCAGCAAAGCGTGCAGGAATGAAATCACTTGGGATCGGAACACCTGATAGAATTCCTAATGCTGATATCGTTATTCCTGATCTTTCTGCTATTTCTATCGACAGGCTTTTAAACCTCTAGAAGGATGAAAAAAAAAAATCTTCAGTTTATTTATTATTTAATTCCTTATTTAACAACATTCATATTTTCCATTAAAATAATAATTTTTTCAAGAAATATTTCAATTTTTATTATTATTTTAATGAATTCAATTTAGAATGAAGAAAAACAAGAAAATATCATGTTAAATTTAGAACAAATAAATATCAAATTATATAGTTTTTTTAGTTAACTTGTGATATTATATATTAATATCAAGTTAAAATAGGCTTCTCCATTATAATGTTATTCAGTTGATTTTTTATGAAAAAAATTTTATTTGTAATTTCACTGACTTTTATTAATTTTTTTATTTATTCCCAAGCCCGCAGTTATCAATCTTCTCTCATGGAAGATGTGAACAATAACGGCTTGATTGACAGAATAACAATAACCCTTAACGGAAATTTAGCTGCAAGCTTTACAGATAATTTTCCAACAGAATGGACACTAACAAATCCCCCGACAGGAGCAGCAATAACCCAGGTGACTGGAGTAATTGGTACAAATATAGTTACTGTTACTATAACCGGTACAACGGAATATGATACCGCTGTGGGTGCTTTAAGAATTTCTTATGACGGTACAGGAGCAGCAAGCGGTTTGGTCAATGCTTTTTTTAACAGGACTCCTGATGACGGAGCAAGACCAAGGATTTTATCTGCAGTTTATCAGGACTCTGATAACAATGGTCAGGTGGACAGGGTTTTAATAACTTTTACAGAAAAT
>JAFGQB010000185.1 GCA_016935915.1 Spirochaetota bacterium | reverse complement strand
ACTCTGCAACTTCCTGCATCTGCGTTTACCCGGTTCTTTCCTTTCGTTCACTCCATCCAAATTTGCTCTTTTTAATCGCAAATTTTATGTAAAATCAAACTTTAGATGAATTATCCTGTTGTTATGTCTAGACATAGGGAACTGTTTTAAAAGAAATTTATGAGAATCTCCTTAATAAGAAGGTTAAGAAAAATGCAGTTGAATGAGTTACTTAAAATGGTTTTTTTAATAAAATTGCATTGAAATCATTAAAGTTCAATATTAATTTTTACCAAATCATGCGTTAAATACATTTTATGCCCCCTAAACATGTGATGAAGCGAAATACACCAGATTACACCAATTAAAAAAATATAATTCGGACATATTATTAATATCAACGATACCAGCAAATACTCAATCCGATATGAGATTGCAGCCCGATAATTTTTAATACTGTCATTGAACCCGTATTTTGAGCATTTAAATAACTTGAATATAATGTATTGAATTCATTTAAATCACTTACAATATATTGATAAAAAATACCTGTCGATAAGCGTTTTAATTTTAAATCAAGACCTATTTTTGCTGTTATTCCGGGTTTTAATACGAAATTATCGGTTTTTAAAATATTGATACCTTCATTTTCTAATCTTAAGCCAGATTCAGGATATATAACAGATGTAAAATTAATTCCAACAATAAAATATGGCATGATAAAGAAAGGAATTCTTAAGCCTGCTTGAATATTAAATATTAAGCTTATATTCTTTTCATAAAGTTGATAAGGCTTAATAGCAAAGTATGATTCAAATAAAAATAATTTATATAATATTCTCCATTGTAAACCGTAATTTATGGAGCTTATAACATGAAGAGCAAGGATGTATCTTTGCTGAACAGCATCCATTGAATTAAATGCCTCATTTTGTTCTTTTGTTGTTGTTGGATAATTATAATCGGTATTTGAATTAATGGCTTCAAACTTCTTTATACTTTTTAATACCATCATCACATTACTGTAACTGATTAAACCAAATCCAATTTGTAATCTGTTTTCATCGTCTTTTTTTTTATTTTTTGAAAACATGAGAGATTCGTATGAAATTATTATTATTATTATTATTATTATTTTTATTATTGTTTTCATTTTCAATCCTCCTTTAATTAAAAAGCAAATTATATGCCAAATTAATTTCTTAGGATATATTCTATAGGAAGTTTTTTAATATCAGGAAAAAAAAGCTGGATGGTAAATTTGTTGTCAAATAATCAAGTTGATAATCATTACCAAAAAAAATTGTTTTTTGTTTAATGTAATTATAAAATTATATCCAATTTTAAAAATTGATTTATCTTGACACAATTTGTTATAATTAATATAGTTATATTCCGGGCTTTAAAGATTATGAATAAAATCAACATACTTATTATTGACGACGAAGAATATATAAGAAAAATCATCAAAAGATCTATTAATAAAATAATTTATAAAGTATATGAAGCATCAAGACCGAGTCAAGCATTTAAAATCCTTGATAAAAATTCAATTGATTTGGTAATACTCGATTATAAATTACCGGAAATGGACGGTATAAAAACCTTAGAAAAAATTAAAAAGGATTTTTCCAAAGTTGAAGTGATAATGATCAGCGCTTATGAAAATCAGGGGACCCTTATAAAGGCAATGGAATTAGGGGCATTTGATTTTTTTCATAAACCGATAAAAATGCTGGAGCTAAAAATTGGCATCGAAAGAACGACAAGATACATCAACCTTCAGGATAAATTTAAGAATATTGAAAATAAATATATGCTTATTTCAAATGAACTGAGAGAAAACACCGGAAATATCATAGGAAACAGTAAAGCAATAAAATCTGTATTGGAACTGACATATAAAGCTGCGAATTCGGATGATACCAGCATATTAATAACAGGTGAAAGCGGTACGGGCAAGGAATTAATTGCTAAAGCAATTCATTACTTAAGTTCAAGAAGGGAGACTCTTTTCTATTCTTTAAACTGTTCTGCAATAACAGAGAGTCTGATTGAAAGTTTACTGTTCGGACATGTAAAGGGTGCATTTACAGGGGCATCAGATGATAAAAAAGGTTGTTTTGAAGCAGCAAATGGCGGAACTCTATTTCTGGATGAAATAGGCGATATGCCGCTGGATGCACAGAGTAAACTTTTAAGGGTTCTGGAAGAAAAAAAAATCAAAAAAATCGGATCAAATAAAGATATTTCCGTTGATGTAAGAATTATTTCAGCTACCAACAGAAATATCAGCCAGATGGTTGAAGAAAAAAAATTTAGACTGGATCTTTATTACAGGCTTAATACTTTAGAAATTAATATGCCTTCTTTAAGAGAAAGAAAAGAGGATATTCCGTTATTGATTAATTATTACATAGATCACTATTCAAAAAAACTAAAAAAGGATATTAATAATATAGATAAAAATTTCATTGAAACACTTTATAATTATGACTTTCCAGGAAACATTCGAGAGTTAAAAAACATAATAGAAAGGTCAATCATTATATCGGATGAAAATGAATTAAAGCTTGAGCGATTAAATTTTAAAAAAAAGGACAATAACTACATTTCATATGGAAAAGCTGAACTTTTCGAAACATTAAAACTCGATGAGATCGAAAAAAAGGCGATAAAGATAGCACTGGAAAAAACATATAACAATAAATCACATGCTTCTAAAATTCTTAACATATCAAGACAAGCACTTGATAGAAAAATCAATAAATATAAACTTTAATTTTTATTTAAACATTCCAAATGCCCATTTTCGGACATATTAATTTAACTATTGCCCGAATTCGGACATTTATCTAAAGTTTTGAAATATAAAAAACCTTTATAAATATTTGTTACAATTGTTAAGGAAAAATAATTTTTTTCTGCTATATTTTATTAATATAGTTGAATTTTGATTTATAATTATGTAAATCCTATATTGAAATGGTTAATGAAGCCATCGGCATCGGCGTAGTAAATTAGTTTCTATGTCCATTTTGTTTAAATCATTACTTCAAACAGATGATATTTATCATCTGTTTTATCAATAACTGAAATACTGCCTTTTAGTTCCAGACAGAATGGAAGAGCAAGTCTGAATGCAATCCCACATGGATTATCCTTTACAATCGGATATTCTGAAAAGACTTTAATGTTTTTGTTTTTGAGCTCAAAAAAGGTCATTTTGTCTGCAAAAACATTTTTCGAATCTTTAAAGAAATCGCTGTTAGTCAGATCGTCAAGCGATGGATATTCGCCCTTATATTCAAATCCTCTGTCTGATCCCGGCACTATTTTATAAGAAACATAACTGGGCACAATATTTAAAACATTTTTTATTTCATTATTAAAAAATTGTGAGTTTTCCTCGCCTGCAATGATAATGAAATTTGACTTTAATTTAGATCTGTATTTTATAAAATTAATAAAAGAAGAATTGGTGTTTAACCCGTCTGTGACCGCAGCACAGTAATTTGTTATATTTTTTAAGATAGTATAATAGCACAATGAAATATGATGAACGGAGTTGGGAAAGATTGCCGGATTGATTGAATAGTTGTCTTCCACGAACATATTGCCTATCTTGCTTATCGTTTCGATTTCGGTAAAACCGCTGAACAGATAAATTTCATCTTCTTTTTGAATGTTTTTGCCCGGACCGTTTTCCATGATATTATATACCGCTAAAGATAATTTGCTCATATAATATTTTTTTCTGGAATTTATTGCATCCATTAATCCCGTGAGTTCATTGGAAAGCTTAAAATCATCCCATTTTAAATTGTCATTAAATAAACCATCATGAAATAGTTTTTTTATTTCATCGATTGTTCTGATGTTCGAATTCAGATATGCAATGTCTGTTATCATCGAATAATTGTTCATTTTTGTCTCAAATATCAAAATAAATTTTTTACAACAATGCTTACATTGTTTCCGCCGAAGCCGAAAGAATTCTTTAAAAAATATTTTGCCGTTTTATTGATTGTCTTTTCAGGTATTAATTCTTCATCCAAAACTGTCTTTATATTTAAAGGCTGATAGATCCTGCCTTTTTTCAGCATTTCTATACATAACACAAGCTCAATTAAAGCCGATGATCCGACTGTATGTCCGATAAATCCCTTTAATGATGAAACTGACGGTTTATGATTAAAGATTGATTTTATTACATTCATTTCAATTTCATCATTTGTCTGCGTGCCTGTGCCGTGGGCATTTATATAATCAATATCTTCAAGGTAAATACCTGCAATATTTAAAGTCTTCTTAATACATTCAATCTGCATTTTACCGTCAGGATGAGGCGATGTGATATGATAGCCGTCGGAATTTGAAAAAACCCCTTTTACTTCTGCAATCGGATCAACAGACGGATCACTTTCTAAAATCATTATTGCACCGCCTTCGCCCAGTGATAATCCGTCCCTCTCAACTGTCAGCGGCATGGTGCCGTTTTCACTTACCAATTTTAAGGAATCAAAACCATAAAGAGTTGTTATGCTTAATGCGTCAAATGCCAAAATCAATGCTTTATTTATAATTCCGTTTTTTATAAAGTTAAAGGCATGCATCAGACTGTGTCCTGCTGATGAGCAGGCAGTTGAAAAAGTCATAAAGCCGGTTAATTTATCATCATATCTTTTTTTGATCTCGGGTATTACATCATAAAAGTAATGCCTGCCTGCAAGGTCAAATTTTATTCCTTTATTAAAATTTTTTGTATAAACTATTTCTGTTTCTTTTATTCCGCCGGTTGATGTCGCCATAAAAACAGGCAACGGGGAAAGTTTCAACCATTGGTCCTCAGTTAAGGATAATAGCTTTAAAGCGATTTTTGCGCAGAGGGTCATATCGCTCTTATCATCGAAATTGAAATTTACAGGAAAATAGGGTTTATGGAAAATATTTGATTTATCAGGGATATATTTCGTATCTTTATTGGTTTCCAAAGAATTTATCGATTCTTCAACATCAACGCCGAGTGATGAAATAACAGAATGCCCTGTTATAAAAACATTTCTCAAAATTTTATCCTTTTTTAAAGTCAATTATATTATATAAAAAAGATGAAAAATTCAATCTTTTTATTCGAGTATTATTCGATAAATAAAAATTTTAATCAAACGGTCACGGAAAAGGTTAAGCACAATAAAATACCTGATTAGACCGCATTCATTTTAGACAAATACTTTATTAATAAAAACAGCATAAATTTGTAATACAAAAAAAACGTTTTTATTAAAACAAGGATTATTTATTCCTTGTATTTATTCTAATCTATCTCTTTTTTTGTTTTTTTATTATAATAAAAATAATTAATCCGATGCAAAAAGATATGGTTATCAATGAAATAATAAATGCTGTTTTTAATTTGTTCGGGAAAAAGATATACTCAATTTCATGATTCCCGGGTTTTAAGAAAACTCCCTGAAGCATATAATTAACCTGCATAATATTTTCTCTTTTTCCATCTATGAATATTTTCCAGTCAGGATGCCAGATCTCATTGCGTACCATCAAAACAGGTTCTTTGATATTAACCTTTAATTTTAGTTTGTTATAATATTTTCTATTAATATTTAAAATCCTGTTTTCCGTTTGAAGAGAAGTAAATTGATCTTTTGTGTTAAAAGAAGTATAAGAATCATTTGAAAAATCGGGAAAGCTTTTACTGTCTTTTGACAATAAAAGGGCAAATTTTCTTAAATCTTCTTTGTAAAGAGATGTTCTGTGCGTTTTTTTCTCTGCGCTAAATATCCTGTTCTGAAAATAGATATAAGGCATAGGTTCCTCTATTTTATATATTTTAAAAAAAGGCTCTTTAAAATTTTTAAAATAATAGTCATATAATTCTCCTTCCACATTTTTTAATTTCTCCATCTTGCATGTATAATAAAAATCCACTCCGTCAATATTATATTCGTATAAAAAATTTTCTCCTAAATGACTGTTAAATTTTACAATATAACCTGCATTTAAATTACTCATAAGCATTTTAGGAAATGCAAAGGAGACCATTTGATAAGGTATGTTGCTGTAGAAGGTTTGCAGGATCACTCTCATATTGGTTAAAATTGGTTTAACATCATAACCTCCAAGACTCTTTCCGTTCGTAATCCAGCCGAGACTATCAATGACTGCCAGATCGGATGCCCAGCGGCTGTCATCATCATCTGATATTTTTTTTATCTCATTGATCTGGCTGAAAAACGGATGCTTACCCGGCAATGTATAATGAGTGCGCTGCAGCTTTTCATGTTCTGATCTGTCAAGTGCACGTGGCATGACCATATTTTTATAAAAACATATATATCCGACAAAAAAGGCTTCTAGAAAAACAGCTGTAATCATTGTGTACTTAAAAAAGTTAAAATATTTTTTACGCAATGAGTATATGATTATCAGGAATATAGAAGCACTTATAAAATAGCGGATAGGATTTGTTAGAAACCATAACCATTCATTGAATATGGTTAAATATTTATATGCGGGTTTCTTATAAAAGGGAACCGATGCAAACAAATAGATAACAATAAATAAAATTATCAATCCCGTATAAAAAAGCGCCAACATGGGATGAACTTTATTCATGAATTCTTTTTTTTCATTAGAATATTCAACAATAATTGCCAGACCGAGCATGATTAAAATAAATGTCGCAAAATGATGGGCAAAATGAAAATAGAACGGGTATGGTATTAAAAAAATCCATGGAAGTATTTTACCTAAAATGGTAAAAACAAAAGTATACCTTCCCATCATTACAGTTAACATTAGAATATTTAATGAAAGTGATATAATCAGCCAAATTTTGTATTTTTTATTTAAATTGATTTTCCATTTCTTGTTTCTTAACAGCGTTATTATGGCAAAAAGTATACTAAAAGAGCTGAATATTCCCCCCATCAAATTTCTGTGAGCAGAATGAATTAACAGTCCGTCTCCCCATGCATGAACACTGCCCATGGATCCATTAAAATTAGGGATAAACAGATTTATAAGATGTCCGGGAGGGACACTGATAGTTGTAGAGTTCACTATGTTATTTATGGAAAGATTAACCTGCTCTCCGCTGAAATTAGCTGCCTCCAGAATATGCACCCATACAAAAGAGGTCATTAATAATCCCATAACAGCAATGAGCAGGGCATAAATGACAGTAATTATGTTTTTTATATCCTGAATTAAATACCATATTGTTAAAATCACAAAAATTAATGTAAACATAAAATACACACGTACTGGATAATTTACTCCGTAAGCAGAATTTAAAACAGCTATTGAAAAAACCCCGGCTATCCACCAGCCCCATTTTTTTGCCTCCATAAATTGAGCAATTGTTAAAATGATCCATGGAATACATGCAAAAACAGTTGCATCAACAGTGGATAAATTGGATAGTCCCAATGAAGGATTAACAGCCCATAAAAATCCCATGAGAATCGACAGCAGGTAATT
>JAFGQB010000184.1 GCA_016935915.1 Spirochaetota bacterium | reverse complement strand
GGTTTGATCCCTGAATGTGAAATTGCAAAAAAGGCAGACATTCCTCTGTTGAATCAATTTAGTCCCGAAGTCAATAATAAATTTGAAACATGCGTTGAGGGCGTTTTTATTTGCGGTAATTCTCTGCATATTCATGACCTTGCAGACAATGCTTCATTTGAGGGAGAAAAGGTCGCTGGTTATATTGTGCAGTATTTAAATGAAAATTCACTGTTTATAAATGACAGAAAAGAACATAAGCCTTATAGGGAAAAAAATATAGAAAAAAGATTCAATAAAACTTTTTTTGAAGAATTAAAAGGCAAAAGGGTCTGTATCATATGTCCTAAAGGTTGTATTTTGGATGGTGTAAATTATGACTGCCATAGAGGCAAAGACTTTTATGAAAAAGAGATGAAAGAAAAAAAAAGAAAACTTGCCACAACCGTTTACTGCGAGTATAAGGGTATAAAGCTGAGAATTCCTGTTATTTCAAAAGAAGAAGTAAATATATCTGAGTTTAAAAAGTTAAAAGCAATGCTTAAAGATATTAAAAAAATTGATGATTTAACAATAGAAGTAAAACTGAATAATGAAGTGATTCATTTTATAGCAACAAAGGTATAGTTTTAAATATTTTTTTACTTAGCACCGAATATGTTTTCTTTTATGATCTTTACATCAAGTGAGAACATCCTGTCTATTTCAGGAAAACCTGTATAACATCCGGGGCATTTGAATTTTGGCATATGTTTCATTGCGTTTATAAAACCTATTTTTCTTCCGTTTTTCCATTTGTTTTTTTGATGGATCAGTGCATTGCAGGGGATAACAGTACCATCGGGTAAGATAGAGCAGAAGAGCTTGCCTGCCCATGTGCATTGTTTTCCTGAGAATGTTAATGGTGATTTCAAAAAATAATAAGAATACCCTATATCATATCCTTCTTTTTTCTTTTCCAAAAGATGGTTGAATGCAATATTTAACTGTTCTTCGGTCAATAATAAATTGTTTAAATTATCTTCTGAAACTTTATTATGAATATTTTCAACAGGCTGAAATGTTGCTGTGGTATTGTATTTTTTTGTTAAATCGAGCATATAATCAAGTTTGTTATAGTTTTTTTTGGTTATTACGGTATTTGTGAAAATTTTTATTTTATGTTCTTTGCATATGTCCATAGCATCAATTATTTTGTCATGCAGTCCTGGTGCTCTGTGAGGATTGTGAACCTCGGGAGGTCCATCAAGACTGAAAACTATTACATCTACATCTTTAATCTCATTTATTCTTTTTGGAATTAATAAACCGTTTGTTATAATGTTGCAAAATACACCATGTTTTTTGACAAATTTAATGAATTCAGGAAGATCTTCTCTAAGTAAAGGTTCTCCGCCGGTAAAAGTGATTTTTCTAAGTCCATGGTCAATCAGTTCTTTGAGCATTTTTAATACTTCATCTGTGGTCATTTCATAGCTTTTTATATTGAATATTTCACAATAAGTACATCTTAAGTTGCATCTGAATGTGGTTATAAATTGTACATAAAGAGGGAAAACATTGCCAGGTATTCGTGCTAATAATATACGTTTTAAATCATTGATACGTTTTGGAATGGTTTTAATGTTGAATAATTTTTTATTAATTGAATCTTTTTTAGCGCTGGATTTTTTCATTAATTGACCCTTTAACAGATTTAAATTTTATATTATTTTTAATATAGATTTTACAATAATGATAAAATATTTATTCAACTATAGCATAAATTTATAGAAAATCAATGTTTTTAAGAAAAAAATTACAAGAACTACTTATTTTTTTTAAAAAATTTGATTTTTTTAAATAAAAAGATGGCTGTAATTATCAAAAGCATAAACAAAAAAAACAGAGATATGATTAAACCATAATATACGACTTTTGGTAAAAAATTAAAAACAATGTTATATGTACCGCTTTTTGACAAATAAACACCCTGTTGAATATAATTTATACAAATTATTTTACCCGGCTTATTATTAATTTTAACTTTCCAGTCAGGATGAAACGCTTCGTTTCTAACCATCAAACATGGCTCGGTTACATTAACTTTAAGTTCTAATTTATTATTCCATTTATTTTTCATTTGTAAAATTTTAACTTTTTCTTTTTGGAATTTATCAAATTCTCTATATTGAAAGTTTTCATATTCATCACTGGTCATGTTTAAGGGTTTTTTATTAAAAATTTCATGAGTGAGAGGCAGGGTATAAGAATTGCTTATATAAGCACCTTTTCTTAAATTTACATAGAGTAATTGATCCAGCTGCTGTCTTTCTGTTGCTATATAAAGTTTTTTTTGAAAATATATATATGGCATAGGTGTGTCTATTTTATGTATTTCAAATTTAGGATTGTTAAAATATTTTGGATAATTATCTCCTTTAGATCTGTCTTCTCTTATCTCTTTAATGAAAGATAATGGGCGTGTTGTATAAAACCATGCTCCTGAATTATCCATAAAATCATATATTTTATTTTCTCCCAGTTTATGATTATAAGTTAATATATATCCGACATTCATATTGCTCAATAAATTTTTAGGTAAAATATAAGCCCACATTTCATATGGCCAGTTTTTGTAAAAATATGATGTTATATGACTCATTTTTTTAAAAACAGGTTTACCTTCATATCCTGTAAAACTTCTTGTATTGGTTACCCATGATAAATTATCTACTACAGATATATCGGAAACAAATCTAACACTTTTTTTATTTAATTGCTTTGTTATATCGTTGATTTGCTTAAAAAAACCGAAATTTGAGGGCTTATTATGATGTTTTCTTCTGAATGCCTGCCAGTTGTTTAATTTATGCGCTCTGGGCATTATCTGATTTCTGTAAAATAAAGGATATCCGATAATTAATGCTTCTATTAAAATTGCCAGGACCATGTAATTAAGAAAAATGTTCGGTTTTTTTATATATTTAAAATATACAAAAATTAAACTTCCTGTTATCAGTATAAAATATGATATAGGATTTGCTAAGAACCAGGCGACATCTTTGTAGAAAAGTAATACTTTAAAATTATTAAATTTATATTTTGCAAAGATTTGCGGATAATAAACAGGGGCAAGAACATATAAAACTGCAAAAGTTATTATGAAGCATATATAATAAGTTAAAAGATTTTTTGTGAAAATTTTTTGAATATTCTCAAGGTTTGAGTATAATATTTTAAGAACTGCGGCAAGGGTGATTATTGCGCCCAAATGATGCGCAAAATGATAATAAAAGGGGAAGGGTATTGCAAAAAACCATGGGAAAAGCTTACATAAAATGTAGAAAGGAGGAGAATATCTGCCAAGCATTATAGATAATGCCAGGATATTAGTAATAAAACCTATTATAAGCCATATTTTTGCATTTTTATCTATTATAAAATTATACTTTTTATTTCTGAATAATAATAATATTGAAGTTAAAATCAATAATGAGGTTATGACACCTCCTGTTAATATCCTGTCTGCTGAATGAATAAGAAAGCCGTCACCCCATGTGTGATAATTAGCTAAAGTCCCGTTAAATCCAGGGATAAAAAAAGTAATTAAATGACCGGGAGGAAGACTGTTTGTTATCTCACTTAAAATATGTCTTAATCTGTTCCCGACTCTTTCTGTTACCCATGATATACCTTCTATTATACCAGCCCAAATAAATGCAGTCAAACCTATGGCTATTATAAATATGAATAATGAAAAAACAATAAATTTAATATTTTTTTTATCCTGTAAATAATACCATATATACAAAATTAATGTTATGACTGCGATGATAAAATATATTCTGAATGTATAATTTAGAGTATATGCACAATTAAGCATAACAAAAAATAATATGCCCGATATCCACCATTTAAATTTATGTGTTTCTAAATATTTAGATATGGAAAGAAGAATCCAAGGAATATATGCAAAAACGCAAGTATCTATTAGAGACAGATTTGACATGCCCATTGAAGGATTAATTGCATAAAGAAATCCGCAGATAATTGATATTAAACGGTTTGCAAGCAGAACCCTTCTGAATAAATAATAAGCGCCAAACCCTGAAAAGACAGTTAATAATGTGAATGGTAATATATATAAAATAAAAAAAGACTGATCAATATCCTTTAAATTAGCAATATAAAAAAAGGGATATAATATAAAATTATATATTGGAGATTCCATCATTGAATAATAGGGTTTGGCGCCTGAATATGCATTGGAATCCCAAAAAGGAATTTCACCGTTTTGAAATGCTCTTGCCACAGCCATTAATCTTGGAAAAGAAATAAAAGCCGCATCATCATAACAAATGCCTTCTGCTCCAATTAAGAGAGGCATCAAAAAAGCAATAATTAATAGAAATAATGATATTTGTGAAAAATATTCTTTGCTTTTTTCTGAGGATAGTATAAGTTTGAATTTTTCCATAAAATATTTCCGTTACTTTTATTATAAGTTACTTTTAAAAACTCGTCAAATTGGTTTTTAAAAACAAATCATATTCTTATATAGCACTTCAAAAAAGAATTTATTTTTATAAGTGCAAATATATAATAAACATAAGATCAACATGTAAATTTATTGATATTTTAAATGTCTATAAATTTAAATTTTTCTAAGTTTATAAAGAATTAAATATATAAATTTTACATGAATTTGAAAAAATATTTAAATTAATAATATAAATGTAATAAAATATATAAAAAAATTTTTAAAAAATCAATAAATTCATTAAATCTTCATTTTAATTTTATTAAAATTTTCATAATTATAAGTAAAATTTATAAAAAAGTGTATTATTAAATTTTTAAAAGTGTATCAATAAGTTTTATTTTTATTTAGAAATAAAATTTTTGCTTAATTATCGGTTTGTTTTAGATTTCCTTATCGGTGAGTATAAAGCCAAAACCTCTTTTTGTATGTAAAATTTTCTTTTTGTAATTTGAATCAATTTTTTTTCTTAAATTTTTTATATGCACATCAATTGAGTTGGACATGGTTAATAAATCTGTATTTTTACCCCAAATATGTTCTCCTATTTCTGTTCTTGTTACAATTTTATCTTTATTGTAAGCAAAAAATTCCAGCATCATATACTCTTTTGAGGTTAATTCTATTTCGTTATCCCCTCTTTTAACTTTTTTTATATTGGTATCAATTTCTAAATCTGCAATCTGAATAACTGCGGATGAGATATTATGAGTTCTTCTTAATATTGATCTTACTCTTGCCAGAAGCTCCGATGAAACAAAGGGTTTTGTTAAATAATCATCACAGCCCAGGTTTAAAAGATTAACTTTGTCTTCAGTTAAACTTTTGGCTGATAACACTAAAATAGGAGTATTTATATTATTGACTTTTAAATATTTAACCAAAGTCATACCATCCATTTTAGGCAGCATAAGATCAAGAATAATTAAATCATATTTATTCATTAGAGCAAGCTCATAACCTTTTTGCCCGTCATCGGCAGTTTCAACTATATAATTTTCTTTCTTAAGAAAAAAGGCTATATTATCGCGCAATAGCATATTGTCTTCAATTATTAATATATTCATTTGCACTGTCCTTTGTTTAAACAAGAAAAAAATTAATTTATAAATGTGAAGCTGTTAATTTTTTTTGCATTTTTAATAATATTAATTTTTTATATTTATATATGCATAAAAAGTTAAATATATACCGGTTTTATTTTTAATTAATAATACAAACAAATTTATTATTAATTGATAAAATTAGATTTTAACTTTTAATGCATATACTGACAATTGTTCAAAGAATCAGTATAATATAAAAATAGTAATTTATCAATACTGCAATTAATTTTTTATCATTTAAAATGGATTTCAATTTTTTTAATTAAATAATACATAATAACGGCTATTAATGCTATAGTACTAATTAAACTGATTATCAGACCAAGCATAAGTGATTTTGGGGAAAAGGTGAGTTCAATTTCATGATAACCTTCATCTACCCAAAAACCCTGAAGCATAAAATTAACTTTTGATAAATTTTCTCTATTTCCATCAATCTTTAATTTCCAACCCGGATGATAAATCTCATTTATTACCATAAGTGACGGAACTTTTATGTCCGCCTTAATTGATATTTTATTTGCTTTAGTAAAATCAGTGGAAATTATTTTATTTCGATTAATTATATCGTTAAAATCCTCGGTTAGTTCATCAGGTGGCTTGGATTTAATTTTTTCAATGATCAAAGTATCATCCGGATAAACACATGCAAAGTCTTTCATGTTGTCAAATAATAATTTTTCATGTTGTTTGTCCTTATCTAAAATTAATATTTTGTCCTGAGTATAAACCAGAGGCATCGGTTCTTTTATGTCATAAATTTTTATTTGGGGTGATTTGAAAATATCATTGTAATCCAGCTCGTCATTTTCAAACTTTTCAATAATTTCTTCATCATTCTGGAAATAATAAAATTCTTCATCATCGCTGTTTTCAAAAATATTTTCATCCTCAATAATTCCGTCATGGGCAATAAAATGGGAAACACTTAAGTTTTTTAAAAAATTAATTGGATATTTTATTGTCCACATTTCATAGGGAAAGCCTTTTAAATAAGATGAAGCGATATCTACCATATCCATAGCTATCGGTTTTGCATCATAAGCCATTAAAGATTTACAGTTAAGCACCCATGATAAATTGTCCAATTCAGTATTTGATGAGGTAAATCTGTAATTATTATTTATTTTTGATTTTAATTGCTCTGCAATTTGATACATCGGGCTGTCTTTAGGCAGATGATAATTGCCTAATATCATATTTCTGTAATTATTATTTTCTTCAGGAAGTAGAAGTTCATTTCTTTCATATAGTACCTGCTGACCGATATAAATACCTTCCAGAATGACTATAAGTGAGAAAAAATATTTAAAATAAGGCTTGTTTTTAATAAATATGATCAATATCAATAAAATAATGCTTATTATAAAATAGATGCCTGGATCTGAAAAAAACCATTTGGTTTTAAATAAAATCAAAAATATTGAAAAAAAGGTTATTTTCTCGTTTCCAAAAATATAAGCGATAAACGAGAAAATAAAAACCAATAATATTAAAATTAAAACAGAATAAATTATGTGAGAGGTTTTAAATAAAAAATTTTTAAATTTCTCATTGTTCATTATCTGATTTAAACCTATTCCGATGCATAATGCCATACTGAATCCCTGTAAACTGTTGAAATAAACAGGATGAGGTATTTTATAAATAAAAGGAAGTATAAGTCCAAATAGTTTAAAGATCAGAGAATAATTGCCCAACATGCTTATCAAAGAAATGGTTAATAATATTATGCTCAGCAATGACCATTTATAAATGTTTGATTTTTCTTTTTTAAAATATATACAGGATATTAAACAGATAAAAGCGAATATGCCCCCTGACAGAGTATCTGCGTTCCAAATGTTATCAATATTTCTGCCGAGAGCATTAACACCGTTATTGACTCCAAAAAAATTTGGGATTAATAATGTAAATAATGTTAGTGGATGCATGCTGTTCAAGTCGGCATTGTTTTGATCATTTAAAAACACATCTTTGATCAACAGCACTCCTTCAAAAATACCTGACCAAAGAAACATACAGAGAAAAAAGCCGAACAAATATATTGATAAAACTTTAAGGGTTATATTTATTTTTCCTTTCATATCATAACCGGAAAAAATGATCAGAAACAATGATATTAATCCTGAAATAAAGTAAATCCTTATTGTATAATTAAATTGAAAGGTTAAATTCATCAATACTGTAAAAAGTATTGTTAATAACCACCATTTTATATTCTGTTTTTCGATAAATTTGGCAAAACCGAGTATCATAAAAGCCATAAATGTGTGTGCACTTGAATTTAAAAGTGAGTCAAAAGAAATTGAGAATGCCGGGGACAGAGCATAGATAATTCCTATTGCTGATGATGCAAATAAATTTAAACCGATTACTTTTCTTCCTATAAAAAAACAGGCAAATGCTGATAAAATCATAAACAAGTTAAATGGGATTAAATACAAGACTATAAAACACTGATCAAGATTATCTGTGTCAGCCAGAAGGTAAAACGGATATAAAATAAAATTATATATAGGCGATTCATAAACATTATAAAATCCTTTTGCCCCTGTAAATGAATTATTGTCCCATAAAGGGATTTCGCCTTTTTGAACATGTCTGGCAACAGCTACAAGCCTTGGAAAACTTTGCTGCATGCAGTCATCGTTAAAAAGAGTATAAATACCAGTGTAAGCAGGTATAAAATATAAAAATAATATTAAAACAATAATTAAGAGGCTATAGAATTCTTTTTTATTTAACATAATAAGAATAATCCTGATTTTTTATTTTGCTAGAATATATACTTTAATGGCTTTATAAAGCAAACAGTTTAACAAATAAAATTTTTATAATTTATTGTATTTTAATAAATAAAACTAATGCCATTTAAGGTATATACTGACAATTTATACAATAGTCAGTATAAACAAATTTTATTGAAATTTCAATATTAAAACTTTAAAAATTGTAATAATTTTTAAAGCAAAACAAGAAAAAATTTTACAGGAGCGGAATATGATTCTTTATTTTCTCATGATTCCTAGTATTGTCAAATCATCATATTGTTCATTTTCGCCTCTGAATAATTTTTCAGCATCAATCAGATCTTCAATGACTTCTTTAGGTGTTTTACTATAAGACTTATCAAGTATTTTTTTTACCCTTTCCAGACTGAATTCTTCAGGTTTTTCTTCTCCGTTTTCCGTCTTGACTGTTTTACCGTTTCTTGATTCTTCAATACCGTCAGTAAATAAATAGATTATATCACCCTTATTGATTTTTATCTCTTCCTGAACATAAGGATGAGGCAGCATGCTTGCTGGGAATATACCGGCAGCACCGGAGTCTGAATTTAATTTCAACCATTCTGCTTCTTTTTTTAAATTCCTGTAAACCAGCATCTGGGTGTAGCCTGCATTTGTCAGCAAGGCTTTTCCTGTCTTTATATTCAAGATGATTACTAATATGGCTGCAAATCTCCCTGTAAACTCTCTTTCTGCAACAGTGTCATTAATTATATTTACAATACTTACTGTTTCGAGCTTCCTTGATTTAGGATTAAAATTTGTAAAATAAGAATCAAAAATAGTGGATATCTGTACCATGATCAATGCTGCTGGAACGGCTTTGCCCGCCACATCGCAAATTATAAAAGCATAGTGATCGTCATCTAGCTTTTTATAATTAAAGTAATCACCAGAAACACCTTTAGCGCCCTCATAAAAACCGTATATATCTATATAATCAGTTTGATGCGGTTCCAGTGAAATGAATTTTTTCTGGATCTCTTTTCCCAGGATCATCTGTTTATCTGCTTTTGCCTTTTCAATCAATTTCGCTGTCATTTCATTAATCGATGATGCAAGTATCCCTATTTCATCTCTTGTTTTTACTTCAATCTTTTCATTTTCGGTACCTAAAAGTTTTTCATAGTCATCGGTTGTTGAAATAATATTAACGTGTTTTGACATTTTCTTAATAGGTTTTATTGTTGTCGAAGCAAGAATAATTGCACCAAATATGCTGATCAATATTGCGATCAATGTTACTATTAATGCAAGTTGAACGGTTTTTATTCTTTCGATTTTTATTTCTTCAATAATTCTTTCGAATGAATATCCGATTATTATATAAGCATAAATTGCAGGTTTATCATTCTCCCCTGCATCTTTGATTATGATAGGTTTAAAGAATATATAATTTTCATTGATTTTTGAAGGATTGAATTCAGGATAGATTTTTGCTTCGCCTTCATAATCTGTTTTTATGGCTTCGATGTCTTTTTTTATTGTTTCATTAAAAACTGTTTCATTTATTATTTTATTTTTTTCATAGTTGTAGTTTGCTATACTTTCATAATTAACTTTGTTAAAAAAAACTTTCTCTCTTTCCCCATATCTAATATAGCTTTCAGGTGAATCAACTTCCTTAAACATTACAAATCCCAAATCAGGTAGTTTGCTTATATTTTCGGTTATGTCTATGGCTCTGGGCAGTCCCTGCTGAAAGATATAGACATCTTTTATCAAAGTTTCGTAATTTATCATGATTAAATTTGCTCTTTCTTTCGTTTCCCGGGCAAGAACCTTTGTTTCATTAGACAATGATCTGTAGCTTAGTGTAAATGATGTAGCAACAACAATGGTAATCACTAAAGCAATGATTAATATTGTATATTTTATTGTTAAGCCGATGCCTTTTTTTGTCATTTTTTCTCTCCTTTTCAGATATTCCTGATCAGATAATCTTTCTTTGATCTCTTCAAGATGTTCAAGAAGTAATTTGATCTTTACTTTTTCCTTAATGGTGGAAATTATTGAAAAAAGTATTATCAAAATCAAAAATACCCAGATTATTCCGGCAATAATAAAAATAATCATGGTGAAATTAATTTTACCGGATAAGAATACAACTCTGTCAAAGCTTAAAAAATTTGGTTTTACATTTTTAAATACCCATTCGCCGCTGAATTCAAGAGGATTTTTATAGAAAGAATAACCTCTCAGCGGATGTTCTACTCCCAGATAATAAATGCCGTCTTCAGCTATGATCTCTCTTTTTAAAACTATCTGAGTGTCGGATAAAACATTAAAGTCATCAGAAGAGATTATATTGTCATAAGGAGATGTCCTGTTTTTATCCAGAAGAATATTTTTTATGTTTCCGTCAATCTTGAACCCTCTTCCCAATATTTCAAAGACTTTTTCACCTGTCGGCAGCAATTTAGTTCTTACATTGTTTATATATGTGACTGTAACATAATTATTAAGCTTATATTCCTGCCAGTTAACTTCTGATGTGTTTCCCGCAAGGTCATCTCCTTTTATACCGATAAGCAGTATCCCGTTATCGAGGTTTGCAAGACTAAGACTTTTATCATTGGTAATAGTAAAATCTCTGTCGCTGACTCTTCTTTTAAAACTGTTTATTTCAAAACTCATTCTATCGGGAAATAATTTATAAGTATAATAAAAATTATTGAATTTTTCATTGCTTTCTGTCCATTCGATCTTTGGAGAATTTGTTGTAAGTCCGCCTTCGCTGTTAAGTTTTTGATCAACAAACAAAGGAGGGCTTGGAGCTTTGGTGTCAATTGTAAAAGATATTTCTTTTACCGGACTTTCATTTGAGGCATTATCAACTGCGGATATTTTAAAATACCAGGTTCCGTCTGAAAGATTATTAAATGATTTTGATATTTCATAATAGTTTAAAAACTGCGGATTGTTTTTAATACTTGCATTTTTATCTTTTGTTAAAAGTATATTATATCCTTTTATACCTGAAATATCATTTACAATATTCCACTGAAAGGATATGTTCCTGTTTTTAAATATGTTCAATCTGTTAGATTCTGCGATTTTAGGTTCAGGAGCATTTACAAAAGTATCTGTCTGTAGATAAATCAATCTGTTGATATTATTAATTATTTCTAGCCAGAATACCTTTATCTGATCTTTAAATAAAATTGTTTGATTTCTGAGTGTTCTACCCTGATTCTTTAAAACAGGTGACTCATTGAATACATTGTTCTCCAGGATCTGTGCATAGTAATTTTGGAACACTCCGCTTTTGTCGTCATACCAGAAAACATTCAAAACATTGTTGATCAATTGTATATTCGGAGAATGAGCTTCTGAAGAGATTGATGAAACCAATATTTCCTTTGACTCATTTTTAAAATCCGAATCTAAGGATTTATAATAAATATGAGCTCTTAGCTTTTCATCCTCTTTTTCCCAAACCAGATGTTGTTTTTTTCCTTCATTCAGAAGACAGGGACCCTGATTGTTTTCACCTTTTGATGTTACGAGCCTTGAGTAGCCCCATGTCCTGCCAGAATCGTTTGACACTGCGGCATAAATATTGAAGAAGTATCCTTCCTGCACCGCGGTTTCCTTGGCTTGAAATGTTATATAAAAAACATCGTTTTTTTCCATAAAAACCGGATTAAGGCTTGATTTATATCTGTCTCCTATTCTCATCTGTGCAATAATATTTCCGCTTTTATTGATTTTTTTATATTCAATGAAGAAATTATTACCTTCATTGGTAGTATATAAAAGTATTATTTCTCCTCTGGATGTAACATGTATTTTAGGAAGATATATGTATAACTGGCTTGTTATTTCTGCGATTTTTTCTCGTTTATTCTGATAATACGGATAGGTTAATTTTTCAATTTCAAATGTATAACTGTTTTTTCTGTAGCAATAATAAAGGTTGTTATCCGAATCAATCCCAATGGAAAAATCGTCCCCAAGTATTGTATTTGAAAAGAAATTCTTCACTAAAAGAATATTGTCCGACCAGTTATAAGAGTCTGTCGTATATTTGAAATAAAGGTTGAACTTATCTGCAGTATTGACAAAAGCTGTCAGTAAAATTTTATCATTTGAAACAGTTTCGAATTTACCGGAATTTTGAGGATATAAAACTTGCTGTCTTTCCCAATAGAAGACATTTTGAGAAAATAAAAAAGTAAAATTAAGCAAGTAGAATATAATCAACAATTTTACCTTCATTATTTACCTTTTCCTTCTTAAATCCGCCTGCTTGTTCAACTGCCTTACATAGTCAAAGTCCTGGGCCCTCAATATTTCGATGGTAAGATTGTAAGCCATTTCATAATTGCCTTCTGCATATGCTTTTTCAGCCTGCCTGAATTTAATTTCATTTTCTCTTGTTAATCTTGGTCTTTCATAACCAAGTTGCTGCCTGGAGGCTTCTCGTATATCCCTTGCACGCGGCACATTGGGCCAGACATTTAAAGCCAGATTGGCTTTATTATATGCGTCCTGATAATTTTTATTTGCATAGCTTGCATTTGCATCAGCAACAAGTTTTTGCGCATAAGCTCTGTCTTCCGATGTTATTTCAGGTTTAATAAGACCAAGTTTCTTTTTACATTCTAATATATAGTTTCTAATTACATTTATGTTTTTTTCAAATTTCAGTAATTGTTCAAATGATATGAGCGCCTGATCAAATAATCCCCTGTCATATTTTGACTTTGCATCATTAAAATAATTATTATAAATTTCTTCAAAATTTTTCGGATCAGTCTTTAACAACAATTTTACTTCAAATATCCTTGCATCTTCATAATAAGGCTTTTCTAAAAGGACCTGAGTAATGGTATTTCTTGCCTTGTCATACTGATCCTGTTCGTAATATTTATTTGCATTTTTCATAAGCTCTGTTAACTCTTCATAGGACTGATCGTCAATAGTGAGCTTGCTGCTTGTTTTCATTTTAATTGCAGTTAATATCCTTTCCCTGTAGTATTTAATAATCTCGCTGTTTTGTTTGTAAATTTGTTCATTGTCTCTATATTTTTCATAGATAGTTTCAGTTTCATCCATTTCTGTTTTTGCTTCTTCAAATTTTTCAGTATAGAGATACTGTATGGCTTTTTCCAGATGTTCTTCTGCCCGCTTTATATCCTGCCTGAATAAAAGTTGTTCAAGATTTTTTAAATATTCGTCTATTCTATCAAGCTGTCTGCTTACATATTCTGATTTTAATCGGTTGGTTATTTCAATATATTTGGTTTTTGTATCAGTAAAATTTTCTTTTGCAGTTTCATATCTTTTATTATTGAAGTTTGCAACTGATGCATCAAAAAGTTTATTTGCCTGATCTAAAAGAACATTTACATATGTTATTTTGCTGTTCAAGTCATCATAGGATTTATTGACCTTGTCTGTATTGCTTTTAGCCTCAGTTTCATAATCTGATATTTTTTTAATAAATTGGACAAAATCATCATTTTTTATTGCCTTATATGGTTCGGTTATCCTGTTTAAGTTGTCAATTTTCGGATTGATTTCTTTGATTATTTC
>JAFGQB010000183.1 GCA_016935915.1 Spirochaetota bacterium | reverse complement strand
TTTTTTGTCATTATTCCTTTTATAATAAGTTCGAGCTTGATTTTATTTTTGTCGCAGACAAATTATAATATTTATTAATTTCATTGCTTGAAAATGGATTAACGCGGATATAATAAGTACCCGCTGAGGTAAATGTATAAGTTATTAATGAACAATAATTTATTCCAGCATCATCATTACCAGAGATTAATGTAGTACCGTTTGTATCATATAAGTACATATAAGTATCAATACTGCTTGTTACTGGAATAGTTTCAATTGTATAAGTATCATCGGCATTTACAGTTAATGATGCCCAATCATTATCTGATCCTGTATGGAAATTATGATTTTGAATGATTCCGTTTAACAAAGTGCTTGCCTGAGCATAAATGTCATCCGGTTCAAAGCTGTCAGGACTTGAAATTGTGTTTATATAATTATTTAAAAAACTGATCCATGTAGAATCTGTACTTAATTCTATAGCCGTTGAATAATTGGGATCTATAGATCCGACTGGAAAATATATTGATAAACCATGAGCATGGAGGTTTGAATGACTCCAATTATACAGAACACAATCTTGAATAGCAGTTTTAATTGCAGAGGCTTCTGCCGAACTGAAATTATCAGCAAAGTCATATAAATCAATATAATTGATTTCTGCAAAATAAATTGTACTGTTTCTCGCTAAAGTTACTTCTGAAGTCGTTATTCCTGATAAATAATTCGAAAAACTTGTCAATGTATTTGAAAAGCTGTGCATTTGAGTTAAATCTATTGCCGACATTGTGGTTTCGCTGTAAGTATAAAAAGAAGAATAACTGTCAACAACGGCATCAGCAAGAGCATTCATGCTTAAATCTGAAGCTTTATATTGATTTAAAAGCGCTATATAATCCCATCCATCACCAGGCTCTGTTTCTTCAGAAGCCACCATTGTTTGAGCACAGTTTCTTAACTCATAAGCAACTTCGACCATACCCATTAAACATGCATCAAAGCCGATTAAACTCAAACCTTTACTTGAAACTGCTGATTTAACTTCTGAAATATATAAACAGTCACCTCCATTTGTATCATCCCAGCAAACTGCTTTTGTTATTGGCGCAACAGCTATCTCTTTACTTCTCCAGCCGCCTCCATGATTCCATAAAACCAGTACATAATTATCTGCTATATAATTAGTCTTACAAAAGTCAATAAAATTTGATAACGTTGCAGGATTACCCATATTTAACTCTTCATTACCTGTATCAGTTAAACCCATTCCTGATAATCTGGTTGAAACAATTGTTGAATTATAACCGCCAGTATCATAATTTATTTCATATAATCTGGTGTTTGTCCAATCACCTTCAATATTGCTATAACCTGAAATTCTATCAACCAATGTAATGATTTTTATTCCGGTTCCCTGTAAATTTACTGATTCCATTTCATTTAAGTCATCTAAGCCGTATGATTCTAGATTATTATCACAATCTAAATATACCATTATCAAAGTGATAGCACTTGCTGTTTCAACAACATCAAAACCTATGCTTTTTGATGATATAATGGTGTCCTTTCTGACTCTTAATGTCAAGATATATGAGCCGGCAGAAAGGTTAGATCCAATTATTATTGACGAGCTGTTTGCTCCGGATATATTTTGATAATTCAACATCCATTGATAAGTATCAACCTGATCTGGTACTGTTGTTGCGGAAACTGTCATATTATTACCTAATAATAATTCTGATAAATTACCGCTGAAAAATATTTCAATCGGATTTTGTAAATCCGCTATCAAGGATATTGTAATTCCTCCGTTTGCAGAAATTTCTGGTTTGATTAAAATTTCTGCAGAAGTTATCTGATCATAAACAATTCTTACAGCATCATAGAAATAGCCGGTATTTGATCCGCTTTCCGCAGTAATATTTAAATCATAATAGCCTGAGGGTAATACTTGTGAACAAATTGCACTATTAGTATTGGTTGTAAAATTTAAATTAATATTTGTTCCGTTAACCGATGTCATTACAGCGGTTATAACCGGCGTGCCTGATGGGAAATCTGTGGAACTCCAAGCTACCGCCAGTGTAAATGTTCCATCACCTGCCAAAGGATATAAATTGATTATTGAATTAACAGTGGAATTTTCAACAATAACAACATTTGAGCTTCCGTCTGCGATAATCTGATCCGAACTGTTTTTTACTACAGCATATATTTTCCAATCGCCGGCAGCCAAGGAATTGATTGACACTGAACTTTCTATTATATTATTTCTTTGAAAACTTGCCCCGTCAGGACCTGTTCCGCTCATGTTATAATAAGCGACATTCATGTCAACATCGGGAATTATTGTTCTTAAAATATCAGATGTATCCAAAGTTAATTTTAATGTTCCGGTATTAAATGATGGTTTTGAATTGTTGCTGCTTATTGATATATCGGGAATTGTGCATGATAAAATAGTTAATGAAAGAATTAACGATAAAATTGGCAGCCCTTTTTTCATTAAAAAATCTCCATTACTTATAAATAATAAGAAATTTGCACTTGATTTTAAATTTGTGAGAATTTAATATAATAATTATAACTCATATTTTGATATTTTCAATATTAAGAAAATATTTTTTTAAAAACATTATATTATTGCCATCGAAATGATGTTAAGATTTTATAATATTTTTATTATTTAGTCAATATATCAAAATAAAAAAAGCCGCTTTGTACCGAAAGCAGCTTTTTTATTATATTTAAAGCATAATAATTAAATATTACAGTTTTTCAAATCTCACATGATACTGCTGGGTTTTATCTGTAATTATTGCAAATTTAAAACCTGCAACATCAGTTGGAATATCTCGTCCTGCGGGTATTTTATCATCATTTAATACTGTCATTTTTAATCTTTTACCTGCGCAGCCGATTCTTGCTAGACTTGATAGTGATCTAATTTTTAATAAAGAAATATTACCGCTGTCTTCTGTAAGATAAAGAAATTTACCCTGAACAACTTTAAAAACGTCTTTGCCTTCAGGAAGAGGAGCTTCTTCAACTATTACTCTGAATTTAATCTTTGGTTTGGATAAATAGGTATATAATAAATACAAAGCGAAAATTATCAGCGCCAGGATCAATATTATAATAAGCAAAAAGATCCAAAGGTAATTCTGGAAAAAATTATTTATTCTAAATTCAACTTCTTCTATTCTGCGATCAAAATGTTCCTTTGTATCCTCAGAAAAACTGAATTTAATCGTGTCCTTGTATTTTCCAGGTTTTAGGTCGCCTGAAAATAACAGGGGTATTTCTATCTTTTTTTCTCCATCTTCTGTAAATTTTTTAATATAAGGTGCATCTGCAATATCAGTTTTAAAAATTATTAGCTGTTCAAGTTCAACCTTATCAATTGACATTACTTCAGTGTTCTTTAAATTTTCTATTTTAACAGGAATAATTAATTTAGATTCTCCTTTTTGATTAACCGGTTTAATTATTACTTTGCCGTTTATACCTATTTGAGTTGCCAGATCGGGTGATTTTTCTTTTAATTCTTTTGTCAATACATCTTTTGGTAGACCCTCTTCTGTCTTTACATAATGTGTCGCCAGTTGATCGACTACCTCTGGATCGCTATGTCCGCCTATATCAAGATAAATCACCTTCCATCCTTCTTTGACTATCTCTTCCCTGGCTTTCAGCAAGAATTCATCATTTGCATAATCCTCTTTACTTTTATATTGTGTGCTCGGTGGGGGATCATGTTTTCCGTCAGTTATCAATATCAGACTTTTTTTGTTGGTATCTGAAGCTAATTTACCAACCTCTACTTTTAATATGTCCAATGCATTACCGATATCGGTATAAAAACCTGTTGCAAAAATTTTTTTCAATCTGTTTTTAACAAAATTTTTATCATCAACAGATTTTACAGTTAGACTGATCGGAGAATCGTTTCTGCCGTAAAAAGGAATAATAATCAGATTATCCCCAATGTTTATTTTAGAATCAACAACTTCGAACATATAATCTTTTACCGACTGGATTTCTTCTACCATAGAGGTTGATTTGTCCAGTAATATGACAATAGTTTTGCTCTCTTCATTATTTTGAGAAAAAATAAAAAAAGAAGTGAAGGACAAAATTAAAATTATCAGTAAAAATTTTTTTAAAAAATTTTCCATACATCAACTCCTGCTTGTGTAAAATAAAATCATGCAAATTACTTTTTAATTATCAAATTATAAAAAAATATTATTAATAAGTCAAACTTTAAAAAAAAATTATTATAAAAAAGAAAAATGATGAAAAATTAGTACTATCGTTTTAAAAAATAAAAAATAATATAAAAATATGACTTTATATATAATTATGTTTGAAGCTAAAATTTATAATTATTTTTTAACTTTTACTCTGGCTATATTTTCTTCTTTTGCGGTCAATTTATCATCATTAAATATGGACCAGATTAAAATAACTAAGCCGACTATTATTCCGGATAAGGCTATTAATTGTCCAGTTGATAAAAATGGAAACCATTTAAAATTTTCTCTATCAATCCTGTAAAATTCAACAATAAATCTTATAATTCCATAACCTATTGCATACCACATCAATCTTCTCTTTGTTATCCAGTCATTTTTACCAGTAAACAGCATAAACATCAATAAAATAAAATTTCCGATTATTTCATAAATTTGAACAGGATGGATAGGTACGATTTCAGGCATTTCAGCATATGCAACACTCTGTGGTGAAAATTTTAAACCCCATGGCATGCTGGTCTGTGTTCCTCCGGAATCTCCATTCAGAAAACAACCGAACCTTCCTATGATCTGTCCTATCAATATCGGTGGAATAAAATATTGTATATGATAAAAAAAATGAAGCTTTTTAACCTTTGCATAGATGTATCCTGCAAGCAAGCCGCCTATAACACCGCCTGTAACAGATATACCGCCTTTATTAAAAAGATCAAAAAAAACAAAAGGATTTTTAAAAATTTCAAATGATTTATCCCAGAAGAAAAAAGTAAAAAGCCTTCCCAGAATCAAAGCTGAAATTAAACTGATAAATACTGCTTCATACATCTTATCAGGATCAATTTTTTCTTCTTTTATAAGCATTGAAAAATAAATCATACCTGAGGCAATTGCAGTAAAAAAGTATAATCCTTCATAATCATGAATGGAAATTCTTAAATACTGATCAGTGATTTTTTTTAAAAAAAGAAAATAAACAATTATCATAACAACAGAAGGAATAACAGAATAAAAAATGATGCTTGTCAGATCCTTTTGCGAAATTTTTATTTTTTTTATTTTATAATTTATTAGATAGATAAAAAATATAATTGCTGATAATAAAACAGCAAAAACATATAAAATAAGTATGTTTTTATTTATCAAATATATCGGGTGAATTATCTGTTTTTCAATATGAATTGGAAGCATTATTTTTCTCCTTATGTTTTTAAGTCACACTATAAAATAAAATTATATAAATGTAAATAGTGCTGGATGAAATTATATAAAATATTAAGTAAGATTCTTTTTTACTTCCAGAATAAAATCTTTTGTATTTAATATTTTTTTATCAGGATGATCTGCAATTAAAGCAAGATCTTTAGTCATATATCCTTTTTCAATTGTCGATATAGTAATTTTTTCAAGCATTTCTGCAAAAGCGACAAGCTCTTTAATGCCGTCAAGTTCTCCTCTTTTTTTCAAAGCTCCGCTCCATGCAAAAATCGTAGCAACAGAGTTTGTCGATGTCTCTTTGCCTTCAAGATGTGCATAATAGTGTCTCTGAACAGTACCGTGAGCTGCTTCATATTCAAAGTAACCTTCAGGAGAAACAAGAACCGAAGTCATCATTGCAAGGCTGCCGAAAGCGGTTGCTACCATATCAGAAAAAACATCACCGTCATAATTTTTACAAGCCCAGATATAACCTCCTTCTGAACGAATTACCCTTGCGACTGCATCATCGATAAGAGTATAAAAATATTCGATGCCTGCGCTCTTAAACTTTTCTTTATATTCTTTTTCAAAAATATCATTATAAATGTCTTTAAAAGTGTGATCGTAAATTTTTGAGATCGTATCTTTTGTTGCAAACCATAGTGATTGCTTTACTGACAGGGCATAATTAAAACATGAGCGGGCAAAACTTTCTATTGAAACCTGAAGATTATGCATGCCCATAACTATACCTTTACCGTCAAAGTCATGAATAAGCAGTCTCTCTTCATTGCCTTTATTGTCCGTAAAAACAATTTCGGCTTTTCCGGGATTTTCTACTTTGTACTCAACATCCTTGTAAATATCACCGTAAGCATGTCTTGCTATTGTGATTGGTTTTTTCCATGTAGTTACCATTGGCTTAATGCAGTTGACAAGGATCGGTGCTCTGAAAACAGTACCGTCCAATATTGCCCTTATTGTACCGTTGGGGCTTTTCCACATTTTTTTTAAATTGTATTCTTTTACTCTGTCCTGATTTGGAGTAATAGTTGCGCATTTAACTGCGACTCCGTATTTCTTGGCAGCATTGGCAGAATCAATAGTAACCTGATCATCGGTTTTATCCCTGTATGCCAATCCCAGATCATAATATTCTGATTTTAAATCTATAAAAGGTTCAATTAAATGTTCTTTAATAAATGCCCAGATTATCCTGGTCATTTCATCTCCGTCCATTTCAACCAGCGGTGTTTTCATTTTAATTTTTGACATTTACAACTCCAAAGAATATTTTTTAAATGATCACAGAGGTACAAGTAAAAGAAAGAATGAAAAATTTTAACTTTTTTTAAATGTCCTGAGTGTTATATGTGTAATTTATATTAATTTGAACTATTTAAGCCGACAGCTCAAATATTACTTAAAATGATTAATATAATTATTTAATGCTATATTTTGAGGGTATAATAAAATAATTTTTAATTTTTTTCAAGATAATATATGATAATATTGACTGATTTAAATTAATTATTTAACTAAATTAATAAAACTGACAGGGGCCTTTGATTCAAGCCGTATTTTTTTGCCTGTAACAGGATGCTTAAATGAAAGAATTGCGGCATGCAGAGCAAGGCGTTTAATCGGGTCTGATTTTGAACCGTATTTTATGTCACCGGCTATTCTATGTCCCATATCTTTCATGTGCACTCTTATCTGATGTTTACGTCCTGTTGCAAGGATTGCATTTATCAATGTATATTTATCCGATCTTTTTATGACTTTATAACTGGTTTCTGCTTTTTTCCCCTCACCTTTGTTTTTAGAGGATATGACAGTTTCATCTTCATCATGCAGCCATGAAATCACAACTCCCTGATCTTTTTTAACCGTCCCCTCAACAACAGCCATATAGGATCTTTCATCTATCATATCATACCAGTTATGTCTGAGTTTTTTTTGCACCATTCCGTTTTTGACAAACATCATTAAGCCTGATGCATCCCTGTCGAGTCTGTGAACGATGTAGAGTTTTTGGTTTTTATATTTTTTTTGTAAATACTTTCTTGTTATTCCGAATGCGGTCAGTTTATCGCATTTTTTGTCAGGTGCTGTTGATAATAAACCACATGGTTTATCTATTACTATTATTTGTTCATCCTCATAAACAATTTTAATGCCTTTTAAATCATCCTGTTCTTGTTCTTTACTGTAATAAACTTCTACAATCATTCCGGGTTTTAAAATGCTGTTGTATTGAGTTATTATTTTACCCTGAACTCTGATTTTTTTGTACTTTAAAAGGGATTTAATCGTTTTTTTTTTGAGATTTGATAGATTATTCATTAAAAATGTCATGAGTTCTGTATTTTCTTTTACTTCAATTGTAAATGTTTTTTTCTTCATTTTTATAGGTCCTGTCATTTCTGAGAATGCTTTTTGAAATGACATAAAAATGCATATCAATTATAAACAAAAATTTCTTTAAAGCAAATGATCATATTTTATGGTTTAATAAACAAGTTTAAAGGTTTTACCGGCTTTATGAAAACCGGTCGTTTCCGGTTTGTCTTTTGCGCCATAAAAAAACGAGGTATTCTCGATAAAAAATAAAGGGTGCTGCATGCAACACCCTGATCAAATTTTATATTTTTGTTATTCTTCGGTAAATTCAACCTTAGATTTTGCTATGATGTCGTCTGCGATTTTACCGGTTATGGACTGGTAATTGTTAAAGCTTACTTCAAAACCGCCAGTGCCGGAAGTGATTGATTTTAGGTCAATCGAATATCTTAACAGTTCATTCTGGGGAACCAATGCCTTAATTACTTCAACTCCGCCTAATGATTCCTGTCCGAGTACTCTGCCTCTTTTTGAAGAGATATCCGATAAGATGTCTCCCACATATTTCTGATCTACATAAACGCTTAATTCCATTATCGGTTCCAATAATACCGGAGTTGCGTTTTTCATTGCTTCTCTGAATGCCATTCTGCTTGCTATTTTAAAGGACATTTCAGATGAATCAACGTCATGTTCTTTTCCGTCATAGAGCTTTATACCGACATCAACAACTTTAAATCCAGCGAGTACGCCGTGTTCCATTGCTTCATGAAAACCTTTTTCACATGCAGGAATATAACCTTTGCTTATTGCTCCACCAACTATCGCGTTGACAAATTCATACTGTTTGCCCTCTTCAATGGGCCATATTTCAATCAATACTTTGCCGTATTGACCGTGTCCTCCGGACTGTTTTTTATGGGTATATTCAGCATTGGCTTTTTTTCTGATAGTTTCTCTGTAAGGTATCTTTATATCATTTAAAATCGCTTCGATCTTGTTCTTTTCCTTGATCTTGTCCAATATCAATCTTATCTGCATGTCTCCCATGCCGCTTATTACATTTTCTTTGGTTTCAGGATTGTATTCGATTTTAAAAGTTGGATCTTCCTCACTTGCCCTCTGGAGTAGAGCGATCAATTTTTCTTCATCTTTTTTTTCATTGCAGTGAATTGACTGCGAATAAACAGGCTGAGGGAAGGGCAGCGGTGTTATTGATACAGAAGATGACGCATCGCATAATGTATCATTGGTGACTACTGATTCCAGTTTAATGAATGCGCCTATGTCGCCGACATCAAGAGAATCAATGTCAATTAGGTTTTTGCCTAAAACCTTAAAGAGTTTTCCGCATTTTTCCTTTGATTTCTTTCTGGGGTTGTACAATTCAATATCATTTTTTACTGTACCGCTTCTCACTCTGAAATAAGAAATTTTACCTGTAAATTGATCAATTGCCGTTTTGAATATGAACACCATCGGAGTTTTTTTACTGTCAGGTTCAATCAATATTTCTTTATTATTGGCATCAATTGCCGTTACCGGACTTACTTCCAATGGAGAAGGCATATAATCTACGATACAATCCAATAGACCGATGGTTCCGGAATTTTCTTCTGCATCTCCGCAAATTACAGGGACGATCGTTCCGTTTAAAATTGCTTTTTTTAATCCATTTACTGTTTCTTCATGAGTTATTTCTTTACCGTCAAAATATTTTGTCATCAAAACTTCATCCGTTTCAACCGCTGTTTCGATCATTTTCGTATAATATTCATTAAGACCAGGAGTATCTGCCGGGGCTTTTTCTTTTTTTATTTCTTTGCCCTGATTTTCAAAGTATCGTGCTTCCTTATCAATTAGATCAACAACTCCTGTAAAATTCTTGCCTTTGCCGATCGGGATTGATAGAGGGATAAAAGTTTTATCCTTAAAATTATCGCTTAATGACTTGATGCATTTTTCAAGATCAGCATTTTCTTTCCGCATTTTATTGACAAATATGACTTTTAGAAGATTACATTTTCTCCAGCTTTTAATTGTTTCAATCTCAACTCCGCTTTCACCGTTTATTACAAAAACAGCGCAGTCGGCTGAACTCATACCAGCTATTACTTCACCGACAAAATCCGGAGCCCCTGGGGTATCTATTATATTGATCAAGTTGTCGCGCCATTGAGTATGACTTATTGATGAGCGGATAGACATTTTTTTTGCAATTTCCTGGTCCATGTAATCGCTAACTGTTTTACCGTTTTCAACTTTACCCATCAAAGGTATGGTCTGTCCTGTAAAAAGCATTGCTTCGTTCAATGTAGTCTTACCTGAGTATCCATGTCCTATCAGTACTATGTTCCTGATATTCTTTGATTCATACTTCATTTGTAGTTTTCTCCTTTATATAGTAATAAAATTTATGTAAAAAAAGATTGTATAAGATAGTAATTTTATTGTTTTTTATCAAGAGAAATTTGTATTAATTTTAAAATTCTTAAAAAAAAAGTGCAAAATTTGGGAAATTTTTGTATATAATATGTTTTATGAAAAAAAACATTTTTTTATTAATAATAATTATAATAATTTTTTCATTTTTCAATTGCGGAGTGCTGTTAGATACTGTGAGAGTCGAAGGTGAATGGGAGTTAAGAGAGGCAGAATTTTATGCTTATAATCCTGCAATAAATGCAAATTACACCTATATAGGCAGGAATAAAAGAAATCCTACAGAAACCCAGCCTATAATAGCAGCTTTTTTCGGCATTTCTCAATTACCTGAAGATGGAGAACATGTTTTTATTGTTGATTTAAAAAGGGACAAAAGAATGAGAATTTATGATAAGGGAGATGATTCAAATATAGACGGTGCAAATTATGAAGACGGTATAGTAAGATCAAATAAAGGCAGATGGAGCGTTGACAATTATGAAAACACTTTAAACTTAGCTGTCAATTCTGATGATCTTTCAACTGATAATTTATTGGGAAAAGAGGACTTCTGGAGAAAAGGAGGTTTTAAAATTAAAAACTATTGGCCCATGCCGAATTATGAATCCCTTGAAATAACGATAAAATCAACGGATATCGGCAAGCCTTTTTATATTTCACTGAAAAATGATAAAAAAGTCAGAGTTCATACAATGAAAGGAAAATTCAGAAGACCGGGTGCTGATTAATTCACCTCTTCAATCAGTATGTTTAAATTTATATTACTTAGATCTTTTTCTGTCTCTTTTAAAAAACAGGCAATTATACTATCAAGATATAAATAGCTGTTTTTTATAAATTCTGCAAGTTTATCATCATCTGTATAAAGATTAAAAGGAATACCAATCCTTTTGCATACTCTTTTCAATGAATTTACAACAGAATGATCATCCTTATATTCCTTTAAAAATGTCGAGTTTGCAACTATATCGGTAAATTTAATAAATTCATTTTTATTAAAATCAGGGAATTTATGCATTAGAGGACAAACTTCGTGAAAGTTGAATTTTTTATAGCTATCATAAAACTTATCCGCAATATTATATTCAATTGTTAGAATATATCTGTCAATTAATATTTCCAGCAATATATGCGAAAAAAAATGAGGCAGTTTGTATTTGAATTCATTGTATTTTGTAAAATCCTCTTCAAGAAATTTAATATTGATTTTAAAAAAATCATGATTATGGAACCAGCTGTCAACAGTGATGTGCATAAGCATTCCTTTGATCAATGATTTTAAATTTGGACTTTCTGTGTTGTTTTTAAGCTCAGATAAAAATTTTTTTGTCAGCCGCAGTTTTTTTGACTGAAACTGCAGAAGATCCGGCAGTGTCAGTCCTACTGTATAGTAATTATCTTCCGGTTTGTTATGCAGATAGAAGTGTGATAAAAAGTTCATTTAAGAAATATAGAATAAAAAACATGATAAAACAATGAATTTTATCCGTTTTTTTTAATATTTTAACAAAATTTTACTTATATTGCCGCTTTTTTTATTGACTTTAAACATGCAGCATTGTAAATTTACATATATGAAAAAAATAATTTTTATTTTTGTGATATTTATGATTTTAATATCTTGTAATAATGATTTTAAATCATTTAAAACTGTATATAACTATGAAGTTCTACATAAGCTTTTGGAAATTGGAAGGCAAAGCATATTGGACGAATTAAAAAACAGAAGATATAAGCATTTTGTTGAAACGGATTATTCAAATAGTGATATAGGAGTTATATTGAGGCTAAAAAAACAAGGAAAGGAAAGAGGATGCATTGCTTTTATAAAAGGAATTGCTTCACTTGATATTGGCACAAAGGCAGCCGCTGTAAATGCAGCTTTTTTTGATTCCAGATTTCAACCGATAAAAGAAGATGAATTAAAATATCTTGAGATCGAAATAGGCGTTATCGGTAAATTTATAGAAATAAAAAACAAGAAAAGTTTTAAACTGGGCATTGATTCATTGATGCTTGAATATCCTTTGAACAGAACTTTTCTACAGGGGAAGATTGCGATTGAAGATAAATTGAATAAAACGGAATTTTTAAATACACTCTACAGAAAAGCCGGTTTAAAAGAGGGCACATATAAAAACAAAGATATAAAAATATTTAAAGCACCTGTTGTTTATTTAACGGAAAAATTTATTATTCAGCATACTGAAAAGTAAAAAAATAGCTTGTGATGTCATTCAGTTTTCTGTTTGTATATGATTGGGAATCAATATGAAAAAAGATATGATTCCTTTTCATATTAAGTTCATTACAGGTGAAAAAAAGTGTAAATAATCCTACATTATTATCCGAATACATTTCATTTATTCGATCCGGGTTCAGGGAATTTAATACACTTTCCGCTATTTTATCTCTTTCAAGAGTATGGATAATATCTGCTTTATGAGAAAAATCAATCGATATTATCAAAAATGTTTTGTCATTATTTTTCATTATTTCGGAAATTATTTTCGAAAGCTTTCTGCATATGGTTATCTGCTTATTGAATTCATCCATGACAATGGGGATAATGAGAGCTTTCGGGTAATAATGATTTATATATGGCACAAGCGCACTTATACCATGCTCCTTATGAAAAGCATACGGCTCTTCTTTTAAATTTAATCCTTTTTTTATTTTATCAATATAATTTTTATTGGTTTTAATTGTTTTTTTACCAGCAGTTTTCCATGCAAGCGATGATATACATACAATTCCTTTTCCCAATTGTGAATGTTTTGGACTGATAATAAAGAAATTCTTTATTTCTTTATTATTCTTTTTTAATTCTTTAAACCATGCATCAATGAGAGGTGAAACTAATAGATGATGAGACACTGTACCTGATTTCGGCAGAGTATTATCACTGTTATAATGAAAGTTAAATCGGGTATTGTCATCATTAAATTTTTCAGAGGATTCCTTAAAAGGATCCTCTGAAAAATGATATTTAAATGGATAATTTATACTTGTCCTGACACAGGATGTAAAAAGCAACAAAAAAATTAATTTTGTATAATATCTTTTAACCATAGAGGTATCTTACTATCAATATAATTTTTGTCATTGACATAAACCTTTTCCTTCCACTGATCGTCATTGAGCCTGTTGTTCATAGGCTGAGTAAATTCATAATAACTGTAAGTGTAACCTTCTGCTATCCTTTTGCCGCCCTGATTGTCATTAAGGGCAGCATAAATTCTATATGGAATACCTGTTGCAACTTCAAGTACAACCTCATTAAAGCTGTCCGTATGTACATCTGCTACTAGAGCCATTTGAAGATCCTTTTCCTCGATATAATCAGTATTAGCAGTAGGTAAAACAATTTTAGCAAGTGTATACGGCACTGAATAAATAAATTCATTCAAATCAGATGTAATGGACTTGTCATTTGCCTCAAGTTCCGCTATTTGAACCATTACATTAATTATATTTTTGTATTCAGTGAATTTATGTTCAAAATTTTCAGTCATGAATCCATATTGTACCAAAAGTTCCAATGAGTCGGTTATTATTGATTCAAGCCAGTATAAGACGCCGAGATTAGGTTCTACATAACCAATCTGTCTGTTAACCATATCAACAACCCATGTCATCTCAGGTCCCTTTCCTGCTTTTTCAGCATAGCTCTGTTTAACGTATAATATCGTATCATGTCGAAGTTCAGCCCATGAAGCATGAGATGTTAATAAAGCTTTTTTATTCCAGTTATCACTCTGGGTAAAATAGAATGGCATTGAATTATCAAAAACCGCTGCTTCTTTTATTATCCTTAAATAACTGTTGTAGAATGTTTTTCTCCAGTCAGTATCACTGAATTTATTGACCTCGCCAATAAGGTAATTGTAACTATCATTGAATTTATCAATGTTCTTTTTATCTTCTGCAAGCAATAAATCTGCGAATCTATTACCGAACACGCCCATTATATCCAGACCTTTTACCATATTTCTGGGTCTGGCATCAGTACCTACTCTTGGAGATGATAATTGATTATGAATAAAACTGTCAAATGTAAATCTTTGTCCAAAAAGCCTGAAACCCCCGGGCGTTTTTGCATCCGCCGGTGCAGAGATTTCACCATGCTGTCGTAAGATATTACCCGATATCTTGGGACCTTGTAAATTTTGAGCTGTATTTTTCATAAATGAAATAATATGCTTTTCGTTTTCGATCCATTTTCCGAAATTGTTGAAATCGACATCCTTTGAAATTGAAATATATTGCATTAAATTATAATCATCAGATTCTCCCACAATATAATTAATTGGAATAAAAACCGCTTTCCATAGGTTCATAATTTGTGAATCTTCTTTTGCAATCTTTGAAAGCAGCAAAGCGGCTCTTGTAAGCTGAATATTTCTTTTTAAATCATTTTTATCTTCTGTTATTTCGCTGTAAAAATGAAGCCTTCCAAACCACATCATTGCTTTAAAGTATTTTTTTAAAATATTGTTTTTGGTATAATGCCCACGAGGTTTGAATTGCGAATAATCTTCCTTGTATTTAAAAATCGGGGCTTCTTCAAAACCCCGGGCTTCTGATATCAAAACAATCTCTCTTTTTACATCAATCGGATAGCTGTCTCTGTTCATCAGTTCAACACCAAGGATATCAGCAGGCACTAAAAAATATTTTTTCATCATTTCTATTGTTTCTTTTAATGACTTATCATTATCTGATAATTTTGCATCAATTTCTATTAATTTATCATAATATTTTTTTATTAAAATTTTCAATATCGGATATAAGATAGACTGTTCTGTTTCCTGAAGCATTCTGTCAAATAACAAATGAAGGTTGTGGATTAAAAAATCTGTTGTTATAAATGTCGCAGCCATTCTGTCTTCATGGAGCGTCATATATAAAGAGATCATATCATCTGGATTATCCACATTAAGCCAGTATTCGTTTCTGTCAACTTTCTGTATTGCAAATTTATCTTTTACAAGGACATCTTGAATGTTTGACGCTATTTTTGCTGATCCGTTAAAATCATAAAAAGCATCAAATTTGTCACCTTTTTTATAATAATAGGAGAGTTTTAATAATCTTTCGTTTAATGATGTAGCTCTGAGTTTGTTCTTAGGTACATACTCGCCAGCCATAGATAAAGTATTGGCATTGCTTACCAGATATGAGCCGAAAACAAAACCCTTTTTACTTTCATATTCAACTTCATACCAGTAATTATATTCACCCTTAAAATTATAATAATCATACTCAATTCCCCATTGTTCATCCTTTACTATCGGTCCCTTTTTTTCATTTAAAATTTTAACTACATCACCTTTTTCAAGACCCATAATTTCATTTTTTCCATCAAGATCGGAATACATTTTTACTCCTGATGTTCCTATTACTCCGATTTTATCAAGTGCTTGTGCAGATGTATTAAAACTTTTAAAAGAGAGTGGTTCATCCTGATAATTTTTATTAATTGTATATTGTGGTTTTTTAACAGTTCTTTCTTTGATTTCCGGAGAACCGCCGCTTAATTTGCCGATAATGGTATTTATCTCATCTATTGATAGCATTTTTATATCTTCATCCTGTTCCTTTTCAGAGTCACCCATAAGTGCCTTAAGATCGCTTTCTTTTAAAGTGTCCTCTTCCTTTTTTGATTCCTTGTTTTTACAGGTTATTAGTAAAATTAAAATAAAGCAAAATATTATTGCTTTTTTCATATCTTTTTCCTCCTTTTTGTATTATACAGATAATTGTTCAAATTGTAAGCATATCTGTTAAATAATATTAAATTTATCTAATTAAAACAAAATAAATTATAAAAATCTTTTGATACAAAAAATGTTTACTTTATAAAGTCATTTAAGTATATATTAAATAAACAAAAAAAATTTTTCAAATAAATTGATAACAAAATGGAAAAAAATAAAAAATTATTTTATTTGTTAGTCATATCAATATTTTCATTTTCAGTTATAACTTTAGTCTTATTATTTGATTTTTTTTCAGAAAAAGAAATTATTATACCTCAGGTGAAAATAACAGATGGAGGTGTGCAAAAAGAAGGGGAGTCCAAAAAAGGAGTTACATACTACAATGAAAAAAAAAGCGATATTAAACTTAATAAAAACATCAGGCAGGTTCAGTCGGCAAAAAGATATATGAAAATATCAGGTAAAGTTGATTGGAGCAACATTACATTTTTTAAAGATCAGTATAAAACTGTGATAATTGAAGTCAATGTAAATAATAATGACAATGAAAACCGTTCCTTTTATATGCTTGCTGTTGATAAATTTAATAAATTTTCAGGCTATATCTATTTTAGGGAAAAAGGTATAAATAAAGTCTATTGCTATCTTTTTTTTGATTATCTGTCAAATTATGGAAGGAAAAACAAAAATTTTACAAAACAAACCACTGCAAGCGCAGGTTTTACTGTTAATGTTCTTGAAGAAGTCCCTGAAAACTTAAGTCATCTCATTCCCACAAGAAACGTTGACTGCGGTAATAAAAGATTAAGAAAGCTGGTTTGTAACCTTACAAAAAATTCCTCAAACAGTATAGAAAAAGCGAAAACAATTTATGAATATCTTGTTTTCGCCAGCAAAAAAAATCAAAAATACAAATATAAAGGCTACAAAGACACATATCCGGTTTATAAAGGTAATAATTTTTATAATGTTTATACAGCATCTCAGATACTCAAGAGCAAATTTGGGATATGTAATGATTTTGCCGAGATTTATGCTGCAATGATGAGAGCTTCAGGGTATAAAGTTAAAAAAGTATCAGGATTCCTTGATGAAACCAAAAACGTCGGGCACATGTGGAATATTGTTGATCTTACAGGTGATGAAAAGTTTTGGCTTAGAGTTGATCCCTCATGGGGCAATATAAATAAACAAAATTATAAAAAGTGGGCAGAGCTTTATCCTGAATTCGATGAAACATTTTTTGAAGAGAGTTTTAAACCGTACAACCATTCTGCATTTTCTTTTAATAGGAAAGTTGAATATTGAAATCAGTAATTATGTGATAAAAAAAACCGACTGACGTTTGCTGTGTTTTTTGGGGCATTGGCTCCTTCTTTTGTTCAACTGCGTAATTATCCATTTATTTTTAGGTACGACAATTGTCGTATTTGGTAAGACAATTGTCGTTATGAAGAAAGCTATTGTATATTCATTCATCCTGTTTATAGGTTTTTATTCTTAAAATTACTGCAGTTCCGGTTAAACCGGCAAGCAGAACAACAGATCTAACTATGTTGTTATTAATGAAAAATACAACCGAAAGCAAGATCATTGACCACATCATTGATAATGATATTATTTTTGATTTAAGGGTCATTGCCTTTTTCTCATGATAGGTTTTTATATATTTACCAAAAACCTTATGGTTTGTCACCCATATATAAAGTTTTTCAGAGCTTCTCAGATAACAGGCTGCGGACAGCAGAAGAAATGGAGTTGTAGGCAGTCCAGGTGTTGCTATGCCAATGATACCTAAACTCAATGAAACGGTTCCTAAAATAATTAATAGTATTTTAAGCATATAATTTTACCAAGGTGCTCTTTTTTAAACTGCCTGTTTAGTTTTCATTATATTTTCAAACCTTGTGTTACTTATTGGATGATAGCTGATCACTTCTTTGTTATATATAATGCAGAATGTTCCGAATGCACAGGGTACTTTCTGAACTGAATCTGCATCCTTCAGATCAATTAAATTAGTTTTTATATTCATTTTTTTTGCTGTCTCTAAAATGGCATTGACATTTTTTTCAGAATAAGGGCATTGTGGAGATCGGAAAATCGTTAATCCATTGCTGTATTGAGCAGTATTGACTTCATTTTTTTTAAATGATGGATTTTTAGCATTTTCATTAAATTTCAAAGTCAACAGCTCAAAATCAGGTTTTGCCTGATCAACCGGCACAAAAGCTTTTTTCAAAAATATTTGTTTATCTGCCATAAAAGAGCCTTTTCTGGTTACAACTGCAACACCTTTCATGTTTTCTCTTTTTGCTTCTTTAATGCATTCATCAAGCATTGAAGATGCATAGCCCTTTGCTTTGAATTCATTTTTAAAACCAACAAATATGCAATGAATGAACATATAGCCATCGGCATTAACAGGTCGATGTGCATATTTGCCCGGGATATACTCAAGCATTCCCTGATAGCCCCCTTTTATTGAAATCAATGCCTTGATCCTTAATCCCTTTGGATAATATTCATTAAACCATTCTATCTTTCTTCTTAACTCAAGATGTTTTTTTATATCCTTGTAACCGCAGACTCCGTAATCAGCAATATTTTCTGGGGTAAGGTCGATTATTTGTATGTCGCTCATAAAAACTCCTATTGTGGTATAGAGTTTGTGAATCGTCCCCTAAATAATTACAAGATCAAATGAGATTTTAAAATCTTTTCTTTTCAATGATAATGGAGGATTATTTAATTTATTCAGCACCTCTTTTTTGGTTAATCCGAACTGAGTTCCTAAAACTATCAAAAAAACACTGTAAGTTAATAAGAAAACAACTGCCATTATTCCCACGCTAATAGCTCCCCAGCCGAATGATCTTAATAATATGCTCTCATCCGAATGAACAGGATAATTAAATGAGTAAACCGTCAATATTATTCCGGGTACAATAAATATGGTGGATACTCCCCCCATTACAATAGTGTTAATCATAAAATAAATTGTTGAATAATATTTTCTGCATAATTTTTGAACTAAATTCTCATCAACCGTAGTTGATACAGGTTCTTTTAGATTATTTTGATATGATCCCCACCATATAGAATATCCTCTTTCGTAAACCATGTTACCGTAAGAGTTGTCTTTATTATCAATAAATTCTATAGAGCAGCTGAAATAATCAATAGAGGGCTTAATTTTAAATGTTAACGGCATTTCCTTTTTTTCTTCTGTATTATCATTTGCCGTCGAATTCATCACTGTAAACAAAATTATTAAGGGCAATATAAAAAATTTTTTCATGACAATTCCTTATTTTTTATAATATATAAAAATTTATCAAAAAGTCAATTTTAAAATTGTTAATCAAAAAATTTTAAAAGACTTTATATTTAAATGCGTTTAAAAGCGGACAGCGATAGTCTTTTGCGCCAAAAAAAAAAGAGAAGATGAGTGATGCTTTTATAAATAATTTTTTCTGTTACACAGGCAACTGATTGTTGACTTTTAACTCATTTTAGAATATAAATAAATTTCATAATAATTTTTATAAAAGTAAAATTTTAATTTGATTATGATTAAAAAATATTTTATTAAGATACTAAACAATAAATATTTTCCCTATCTATTATTTCTGGCTATTACTCTGTTGATTTTTTATAAGATCTTTTTACCTAATTATACTTATTATGGTGACAAGGACATAATCGAACAGACAATACCCAATGTCTGCTATAATTACAGGGCCGTAAAAAATCATGAGATACCCCAGTGGAACCCTTATATATTCTGCGGGACATCGGGTTTAAGCAATGCCTATAATAATTTTTTTTATCCTGCAATGTGGATCATTTATCTTTTTCCCGAAAAATTTATCCCGTTTATTTACGGATTGCTTTTATTGGTTCATTTTTATCTGCTTTTCGTTTTTTCTTATTTATTCTTTGTGAATTTATTTAAAAATAAATTCATAAGCATAATGTCAACATTGATTTATGCATTATCAAGCTCAATTATTTATAACCTGAGGGGAGGCATCTGCGACACTTTAAGTTACGCAATACTACCGCTTCTGTTTTACCTTGCATATACCTATAAAAAAAGAAATATATTTTTGAACATTATTTTAAATACATTGACAATAAGCATTCTTTTCCTGGGCGGCTCTCCTCAGGCAATACTCTATATCATTCTTTTTTATGTTACTTTTACGTTGTATCTCTTGATAAAAAGATTAAATAAAAAAATTTATTTTAACAAACCGGTGATCATCATTGCTTTTGTAAGTCTGATGTTAGGCATAATGGCAGGTTCTGTAAGGATAATGACTTTAAAACACCCTAACACACCATACCAGTCATCGAAATTATCAATAGAAGAAGGAAATAAATATATATTTGATTATCATATATATCCCATCGAACTTATCAATATATTCAGTCCCAGGTCGCTTGGTTTTGAAGATGATTATCTGGGCAAACAACAGTATTATGATTCAATTATCTGTTATGTAGGAGTTATAGGGGTATATACGGCACTATTTGCATTTTTTTTTATCTGGAACCGTAAAACCCTTTACTGGAAAATAATGGTTGTCTTGATTATATTGACGGATCTTGGGACACCGATTACTTTGCTGCACTATTTCGTTACAGGCAATACAACGATCTATTACACAAGAATAACTTTTTTGCTGCCGTTTTGCTTAAGTGCCCTTTTCGGTTACGGTTTTTTCAGAATAATCAATAATATAAAGTCTTTTAAAGATTATATGACATTTTCAATAATTCTTTTCATTCTTACAGTTTTGGTACTGATGAATTCATATCGTTATCTGCCTGAGAGCATGAACAAGTCAATGCTTACAAATATGATAAATTCTAATTTAAGTTTTTCGTTGTTTTCCGGGATAACATTTATTGCATTATTTTTTCTCTATTTTTTTCATAATAGGGACTATATTATTAAATATTTATTCTTTGCTGTTTTATTGCTTGATCTTTATGTAATGAATTTGTCCGGTTTGAATTTATTTGAGAATGCTCCGCTTTATCAGGTTACGGATGATATAAATATAATAAAAAATGAAATGCATGATAAAGATAATATGTTCAGATATTTTGATTCGGTGAGCGGCAAGAGGTATGACCCCAACAATATCAATATTGTTCACAACTATTTTACAAGCTACGGTTATGATAATTTCATTCCATTGAGGATTACCAGGCATATCAGGTTTTTATTCGGAGGTGTCTTTGAAACAAGAGAATCAAGACTCCTTGTTGAAAGTCTTAGAACCAATCAGCTGACCTCTACTTTAACCTATGTTGAAAATGGAGATTTCCGTACCGACATACATGAAAAAGCTGATTATTATCCAAGGGTGAAGCTTGCAGACACTGAAGACGGTCCTTTCTATAAAACCCCGGATTGTCTTCCCAGACTCAAGCTATTTAATAATTATGAAATCTTCAGTGATGAAGATAGTGAGCTGGCAAGGCTTTATGATCCAGATTTTGACTTTCAAGAATTTGTTATTTTAAACAGGGAGCCTCAATATAAAACCACTCAAGGTAATCCTAAGGGAGGAGTAAAATTTTTAAGCCAGAAATTTAACTCAATGGAGATTGAAGTTGATGCTCTAAATAATACTGTTTTATTGATCAACGATGCTTTTGAGGAAGGCTGGACTGCTGTTATGGACGGAAAAGAGTGCGAAATATTGAGGGCAAACTTCGCTTTCCGCGGCATATCAGTACCTGCAGGGTATCATATCATTAATTTAGAATATATTCACAGAGGGATAAAAAAGGGATTAACTCTAACATTAACCGCTGTATCAATTTTGATTTTATTGATTTTTATTTATTTGATATATAAATTTTTATTTCCTTTAATAAAAAGAATTAAAAAATAACAAGCTTGTAAATAAAACAAAAAAAAGGACTAAACTTTATGCAGAAATTACTTATCACAGGGCGTATACCGGAGGAAGGCATTGAAGTTTTACGAAAATACTTTGATGTTACATATCCTGATAAGGTACAATTGAGCAATGATGAAGTATTATCAATGATAGCTGACTATCATATCGTTCTTGCCTGCGGGGTCAGAGCTGACAAAAATTTTTTTAAAACAGCAAAAAATTTGAAGTTCATAAGTAATTTTGGAGTGGGCTATGACAATGTTGACCTTCACTCGGCAATAGAGCATAAGGTTGTTGTCACCAATACACCCACTTCTGTTACTGAAGCAACAGCTGAACTTGCATTCGGTTTAATGCTTACTGTAATGAGAAGGATAGCGGAATGCGACAGAAATTTACGCAATATACCCGATATGAAATGGGGACTGATGCAGAATCTGGGGACAACATTGTACGGTAAAACTTTAGGGATTTTCGGACTGGGCAGGATCGGTAAATCAATAGCAAGAAGGGCGAAAGCTTTTAAAATGAATGTTTTGTATTACAGCAGAAATAGAGCTGAAAAAAAGACCGAATTCGAATATAATGCAGTTTATGCAGACAAAGAAAATCTTTTAAAAAATTCCGATATTATCTCTTTGTGCATTCCATATACAAAAGAAACATTTCATTTCTTAGGTGAAGAAGAGTTTAAGATTTTAAAAAAAGATTCTTATATTATAAACACCGCAAGAGGACCTGTTATTGATGAAAAAGTTCTATACAGCTGTCTTAAAGATAAAAAGATAGCCGGTGCAGGTCTTGATGTTTTTGAAAACGAACCTGTGATACCTGAAGAATTTTTTGAACTGGATAATGTTGTAATGACGCCGCACATAGGTACCGCTTCAATCAGCGCCAGAACAGATATGGGCAGGGAAGCAAGTCAAAATATAATTGATTATTTTGTTCATAAAAAGCCGAGTAATGTTGTTAATCCTGAAGTGTTGAAGTTAATATGATTTATTTAAAATAAAGAGAAAACTTAAAAACCGCCTCTATTTTATTAACCCATCCGTTATTTATATTATAAAGATCAATGCTTCCGCTGTAATCCAGGGTAAAAAGGAAATATTTTAATAATATATTGATCCCTGCATTAAAACCTGTGAACAGATTATATGCATATACGGTTCCAAACCAGCCGTATGTGTTCAATATAAAATAAGCATAAGGCTGTAATGTGTCCAGAATGGTAAAGTATGTTCCGGCTTTTAATTTGTTTTCGTAAGTATTAATGTCTTTTGGGATAGGTATAAAAATTTCAGACTGATCGTTAACAGTCAGGGCAAATTTAAATTTTTTAGGTCCGTAAAACCTGAAGAATTCATAACCGATTATCAGATTGCTTTTTAAAGTTAGAAGAGAACTTTGCAGTTCGGGAAAATATTCTACAGGAAGATATCCTTTAATGCTCCAGAAAAAGCCAAAATAGTAGTCTCCTGAAAATTCCAATCCGGGAGTTAAATAAATTGAAGTAAAAAAACTGAAGGGAACATATACTCCAGCCTCGACATTTGTATAAATTTTCAATATCTTTTTGATTTTAAAGTTATTAAAAACACCTGTTGAAAAATTGTTATATAACATTTGATATGCTGTAAATGAGTTAAATGAGTTTATTACAGGAAGAAAATCCAGAAGAAAAATATTGTTGATATAATAATTGAACTCATAAAATCTGTTTTTGAAAAAAACGCTCAAATCAAGTTCATTTTGATAATCAAATTCAGTAAAATATAATGAGTTTTTTTCCATGATTATTTTATCTTTTGCATAAAATAAAAAATTCGGCTGCATGTTTTTTTTTGATTTATCATCTGATGAATCATTTGTGCAGAATATATTTATATTAATAACAAAAAGTATTAAGATGATTATTTGTTTGTTCATGGGATTATATAAGGAAATAAGCTATTGTTCCAACAACCATTCAATTGCCCTATACTGCCTTTCCATTTTATTTATTTCATTTTCGAGATCCAAATTTAATTTTAATATATTTTTTTTGTCAATTTTATCATTTTTTAATTCTTTGTCCATAATTTCATTAATATTGAAGGCTTTATTTTTTATTTTTTCAATGAGTCTTGCCTGACTTTCGATCTCGATTTTTTGGTCATTATCAAGCTCATTCATAAAATTTGAATTTTCTTCATTTATAAGAGCAATTTTATTTTTTATTATGCTATATTTTTCTATTATTATTCTGCCGTTTTCTTCTTTTTTGATTATCTCTTTTGCCATGTTTTTAGCTAAATCCTGAATTTCTTCTGTCAAGGCAGTACAATCTCTTATCTTTGATCTGATTTTTTCCATTTCATTATATTGTTCAGATGACTGCTTGTTGTCTATTGTCCTGTTTTTATTGAATTGTCTGTTTTGCTTTTGCAGTTGATTTCCCCTATTAATATTGGTAGTGTCAATCGGATCTGTTTTCGGCCCTTTTAAACTTACTTTATCTCCGCTATTACCATTACCTCCCGAGTCCCCGGATTTGGCATTTAGAGTATTTAAACCGATGAATATTATTAAAAATAATATAAACGTAATTTTTCTCATCAAAATTTTCCTTATAAATAAATTTAAAAGGACATTATAAGCTGCTTCCAAAAAGCAGCTTCTGAAACACCATATAATTAATTATAGTACATAATTTATTATAATGTCCTAAAATTTAATAAATTTTATTCGCTTAACTGCCACTCCATTGCTCTGTATTGATTTTCAAGCTTAAGCGATATTTTTTCAATTTCTTTGATCCTGTTTTGAATTTTGTTCTGGTTTTGAATTTTTGCACCTTCTTCTTTTTCAATATCATTTAAATATGCTTTCAGTTTCAATTGAAGCTTGTTAGTTTCTTTAATCTGGTTTTTTGTCATTTCTTTTTCTTTTGTCTGCAGTCCTGCCATTAAAGATTCATGAGCTTTTGTCATTAATTTAATCTTTTCTTTTATCTGATCCTGTTTTTGAATTTTATCCCTGGTCTGAAGTTTTGTCATGGTTTTTAATTCTTCAGATATCTGTTTGCATTCCTTTAACTCCTGCTGCAGCTTTTCTCTGATTCTAGTCTGATCTTTTGTTTGAGTTCTTGTTATATCGCCCTTTTCATATTTATATGCATTGCCTCTCTGCATATTACCCGAGTTTTGGCTTGTTGTTTTATCGTCGGTTCCTCTTCCTTTATCGCTTCCTTCGCCTTTTGCATTGATAACAATCAATAATGATAAAACCAATGCAATTATTAAATACATTTTTCCGAATTTCATTTTTATCTCCTAAAAGTAAAATTGATTTGATTTAAAAAAATCAAACCGTCTTTGTCTATAATTTTAGTATCTTCATAGAAAAAAATAAATCAGGTTATTTAATAAAATACTAAAGGGGATTTTTAAAATCATTTTTAAGAAATTCCCTTATACTTTATTGTTCATTTTCCATTCTACAGCATACTTTACAAGCTGAGTTGAATTTTTAATTTTCAATTTTTCCTTGATTTTTGTTTTATATGTTTCTATCGTCTTAATACCCAGGTTTGTTCTTTTTGCAATTTCGCTTGTTGTCAGTCCATCCCCTGTAAATTCAAAAACTTCAAGCTCTCTGTCACTTAAAATATCAATGATTGATTTCTTAAGGTTTAAATTTTTCATGGAACTGTTTAAAAGATTGTTCTGTACATCCTCGCTTATATAAACCTTATTATCTAGCACCTTATATAAAGCTTTTAAAAGTTCCTTTGTAACCTTCTCCTTCATGATATAACCTTTTGCTCCGGCTTTAAGCACTCTCTCCGCATAAATATTTTCATCATACATTGAGATAACTAGTATCGGGACATCCGGCTTATGAACCAATAGATCTTTGATCAGCTCAAGACCGTTTGAGTCTTTTAATGATAAATCCAGAGTTATAATGTCCGGATTTAATTCATTGACCAATTTTATTGCTTTTACTGCCGAGTTTGCCGAACCGCATACAGTTAAATCTTTCTGTTTGTTTATAACCTGCGCCAAGCCTCTGACAACAACAGGATGATCGTCAACGATCAAAACTTTCTTTTTATTCATATTTACTCCAATTTTAAAAAAAATATGGAATATTTTAACCCTTTGACTTTAAATTTACTATGTTTTTCTATAAATTGTCAGAGATTTACACTTTTGATAATTTTTTTTAAAAAAAGTTTTAAAAAAATATTCTTTTTTTTTAAAAGAATATATCAATTTATATTTAAAAACAATTTTTTCATCAATTCTTCATGTTGTTTATATTAAAAATTCATAATCGTATATATTAATTCATTTGTTTAAATTCTGACGATTATTGTTGTTCCTTTGCCTGATTTAGAAATAATTTTAAGTTCTCCGTTTATTAATTCTGTTCTATAATTAATGTTTTTCAGCCCCATTCCGCCGGCAGCATTTTTTTTATCAAAACCTTTACCGTTGTCGGTTATTTTTAATTTAATATTGTTTTTATTATTAAGACTGATCAATATTTTATCTGCTTTGCCGTGCTTAATGGCATTGTTTAATGATTCTAATATTATATGATATAGATTATTTATCAAAACCTGATCTGTTATCTCTATATCTTTATCATATACAAAGTCGATGTCAATATCATAAATTTTTTTAAAATTATTTATAAGATCTTCAATGCTTAAATACAGATCATTGTCAATTATCGGGGAGAGCACTTTTGCAATGTTTCTTGTTTTATTGATCGCGATGCTTATCAAATCAGTGATATAATCGACTGTTTCAGTGTCATTGATCTTATTTTGTTTCAACTCTTCCTTTAATGTGATCATTTGGAAATTGACTCCTGTCAAAACTTGTCCCAATTCATCATGAAGATCCTGTCCTATCCTTTTCCTTTCATTTTCGCTAATTTCTAATATTTGTTTTTCAAGATTGCTTCTGTCTTCAAGCATGGAATTAAATGCTTTAAGTGCAAATCCTATTTCATTGTCATTAACCGCTTTCAGTCTGTCAACTTTTTCCCCTGATCCGAATTTTTTCAATGCTTCAGTCAATGTTTCAATCGGCATTAAAACCTTTTTAATGAAAAAATATCCTGTAAGGAAAATAAAATTTATTATAATGAACGTTAACCCAGCCTGCGGTAGAATAAGTTTATATACCTTATTTAAAAAAATTGATTCTTTTATCTGAAAAACTATTATCCATCCTATGTTACCGACAACTGCCGATGAAGTATAATAATTTTCGTTATTAATTTTTATTTTTTTTACCCCCCAGCTTCCCAACAAGGCATTTTTAACACCTGGATATTCGGACATATCCTTCTCATTTTCCCCCATATCGGCAACATACCTGATTGAATCATATAACAGATACCCTTTTTTATTGATAACGATTATCTGCCATTGATAATTGTTCAATTCTCCGATATTCTCTTCAATCAATATACTTAACTTTTCTCCATTATAATTTATAATATCATTATTATTTAACAGTTCATCAGCAAGGTTTTTCAGATTATTGACAACAAAAGATGAATAAATATTTATTTTTTCCTGTTCATTATGAGAAATAAAATCAAAAACGAAAAAATATATTGATAAATTAATGACAATTATGAATACAATCATCATTATTAATAAGAATTTGGTTCTGAAAAAAAGCTTGCTTGACCTTTTCATAATAATTTTTAAAAAAAACTTAATGTTACAGCCCATTAATTTATTATGGACTATCATAAAATTTAATGTTAAATAATAAATTTATGTTCAAAGACAAATATTTAAAAGTATTACTGCCGGTTATATTAGCATTATTCTCATTTGAAGTCTATTTTAATTCTTTGTCAAATGATTTTGTTTATGATGACAACATGATCATAAAAAACAATGAAAATCTTAAATATTTTAAAAAAAATTTTCCTTCATTTTTTAATATAAATTATTTTAAGATAGCAAGCAGTGACAATATTGAGGCATCATACAGGCCGATTTCAACTTTTTCTTATTATCTTAATTATGCAGTCTGGAAATTAAATCCTGCAGGCTACAGATTGTTCAATTTGTTCTTTCATATATTGAATGTTGTTCTTTTATATTTTTTAATGAACATGATAATGAAAAACAGGGTCAATGCTTTCGTTGTCAGTCTCTTTTTTTTATCGCATCCGGTGCTTACCGAAACGATGAACAGTGTTACTTATAATGAAGATATTTTTGCTCTTTTTTTTATGCTTTTAACTTTTATTACTTACATAAAAATGAATTTGGGGGACAGAGCTTTATTCAAAAAAGTATTACTGATTATAATAAATTATCTTTTTTATTTTTTGGGATTATTATCAAAGGAAATGGTTATTAGCTTACCTGTGATTATTCTGGTTTATGATGTTTTATTAGAGGATAAAAAGAAAGCGGATTTTAAACATTTATTAAGGAAGATCAATTTAAAAAAATATTATTATCTGGGATATGCTGTTGTTTCCGTAATGTTCATGATATTAACATTTGTGATCTTAAAAAATCCTGACAAGATAAAGGAAATTCATTATGGTAATTTATTTGAGCGCATTATTTTTGCGCCATACAACGCTGTTATGTTAATAAGGCTTATTGTGTTTCCTTTTAATTTGAACGCTGACCACCCTTTCGCATACCCTGAGACTTTTTTTGACCCGATAAATTTAATATCATATTTTTTGTTATTTGGAATTATCCTGACAGCTGTTTTTATCTATAAACGGTCAAAATTTGTTTTTTTCGGGATATTCTGGTTTTTAATAACTTTAACTCCTGTATTGAACATATTCGAGCTTTATAATCCAATTGCCGAAAGATACCTATATATACCGGCAGTCGGATTCTGCATTGCAATATCTTTGACAATCATTAATGTAATTGATCATGCCAAGACCGATGACAATGTAAAGTTTTATATCAAAACAGCAGTCATTTTGATAATAGTAATAATATATGCATTCATGACAACAAACAGGAACAGAGTATGGAAAAATGATTTCACATTATGGTCAGATACGGTAAAAAAATCCCCGGACAGCGCCAGGGTTAATCTGAACTATGCCATAGGGCTTGCAGACAGAGGCAGGCATGATGAAGCAGAAAAAGTATTTTTAAAAACCATAAGCTTAAACCCAAAAGAGCATAAGGCTTTTTTCATGCTTGGTACTATATATTTAAGGCAAAAAAATTATAAAGAGGCTGAAATAAATTATCTGAAGGCAATAGAAATCAAGCCCGACTTTCCGGATGCTTACAACAATTTAGGAGTTGTATATGCTAACATGGAAAAATATGAAAAGGCAATTGATACATGGAACATCGCGTTGACTTAT
>JAFGQB010000182.1 GCA_016935915.1 Spirochaetota bacterium | reverse complement strand
CCCTTTTTATCAGAATAATATGCCGCTATAGAAAATATTACTGATATAAATATGATTGGAAACAAAAAATTTGTAGTTCCTTGAAATGTTGTAAAAATATTATCATTGATAATTTTATTGATCAGGTTAATAAGTGACGTGGTTTCAAGTCTTTTGTCCTTATGCTGTTCAATTACTGATACAACTGGTTTTAATATGCCAATGTTCATAATAATAATAGAAATTATTATTGATGAAATCAATGATATTATTATAAAAAATAAAAAAGTATATAAAACCTGTCTTGTGATTTTTTTATTGATCAAATTTATTATGCCTAAAAAAACTTTTACAAGAATATATAATAATGTTAAATATAGTAAGGAATTAATTATAAGGTTAGTAAAAAATTGGAAAATAGTTGTTTCATTGCTTATTTTAAAATCAGGTACAAAAAAACCAACCAATAAACCCAGAATTAAAGCAATTAACATTTTAAGCCATATTTTCAAAATAATACCCCCGATATATTTTAAAAAAATTTTTGCTATTTTACCTAAAATTAAAAGAAATGTCTATCTTAAATTTTAGTGATGGCTGTTTAACTTTATTTATTCATTATTTTCAAATAATATATTATCGCTGTTATTTTTAAATTTGTCCTGATTCCTTAATATATATATCATTTGTTTTATTTTTTCAATAGAAGATAAAATTATCAGAATTGAACCGATTATCTGTATAATTATTAAAAATAAATCATAATAATGATAATTCAAATTTAATAATAATTTTATTGCTCCGATACCTAATAAACATAAAATATAAAATATAGTAGTTTTGCCTAAAAATGTTGTTTTTAGGTTTATTTTAATTTTTAACGATATCAGAAGGATTGACACTATAAAGAGTCCGGGTATTCTTATCATTGAAAGTATAAAAAACCAGATTTCTAAAATTTCATTATAATACAGTAAAATTGAAAATGCGGTAATCATCAGAAAATCGCCTACAGGATCAATTATTTTACCCAGATTAGTTATTTCATTGAATTTCCTTGCAATAAAGCCGTCAAATAGATCAGTTAACCCTATTAAAATACCAAAAATAACAATACCTATCCTAAAATAAAAAAGTTCTTTAATTCTTGGAACCAGTCCAAACATTACTATCAATAAAGGGACAAGTGTAAATCTTACCGATGATAATACATTGGAAATATTAAGATAGGTTATTTCTCTACCAGTATTTAAATCTTTAAGCCAATCGATTTTTATCATGAAAAAAAGCCATAAAAAAAGGCAGAGTATTGTTTCACTTATTAAAATAATAATGGTTATAAATAAAGAAATTTTAATTAAATTAATAAAAGTAAAATATAAAAAAATGCAGAACATCCAAATTAATATTAATCCGATAGTTACATTGATTTTTTTTTTAGTTCTTATATTTTTCATAATTAACCTGTACTAATTTAATATATTTTTATAATATAAAAGAATATTTAAATTTAATAAATAAAAATATTATTTTTTTTTTATTTTTTTATAATGAGATTTATATAATGAAGAAAAAAATAGGGACACAGCTGGAATTTTTTGACATCGTTGACGAAAGCGGCAGCATTATCGCCAAAAAAACACGTAAAAAGTGTCATGATGGATCAAAATTATTGCATCCTGTTGTACATGTACACATTATTAATTCAAAAAAGATGATATTGTTGCAAAAAAGAGCATTATCAAAAGAAATTCAACCTGGAAAATGGGATACATCAGTTGGTGGTCATATTCAGTCAGGAGAGACGGTTATTAATGCAATTTTAAGGGAATCTTTTGAGGAAACCGGAATAAAAATAAATCCTGATAATTTAATCTTTGTAAAAAAATATATTTTTGAAAGTGACATTGAAAGGGAATTGGTGTATACTCATGTTTATTATTCTGATGAAAAAGTCAAATTTCAGAAATCGGAAATTGATGAGGTTAATTTTTTTACAAAAAACGAGGTTATAAGATTAATTAATGAAAATAAAACTACGCCTAATTTTAATGAAGAATTTCTGATTTTGAAATCGTTTGATAAAAATCTTCTGATTTGATATTCGAAGTTTTTTTTATTTATTAATTATGGATAAGAAAACAGTAAAAATTATGGTTAAATCATCTTTATTTGGATTGATAAGCTTTATCATTCTATCGAATATCGTTTTTTTAATAAAGAAATTTTTAAGAATCAATGAAGATAAAATCATGAAAATAATTTCTGATTTGCTTGCAAAACCTTTGTACAAAAAACAAAAAGAAATAATTAATGAAATTCTTGACATATCAATTATGATCGATAAAATTTGTGAAATTAATATCGACGCTGAAAGTATTAATTTAAGAAAAGTTAAAGATTATGATCAATCAAATTCTCAATATTATTCGAGTAAAGTTAAATATAAAAATAAAAATGTAGGATTATTGAAAATTACTTTTAAGAAATAACTATATTTTCTTTTATTCCTGAAAGCAGATTATTGATGCTTTTTGCAGCGATTCTTCCCTGTCCCATTGCAAGAATAACCGTGGCAGAACCTAATACGATGTCGCCCCCTGCATAAACCCTGTCCATAGACGTTTTACAATTATCATCTACTAAAATATTTCCCCATTTATTGGTTTCCAGTTCTTGAGTTGTTTGTTTGATTAATGGATTGGAGTCATTGCCGATAGCAACGATAACAGAATCAACTTCCATGATGCTTTCACTGCCTTTTATTTCGATAGGTCTTCTTCTTCCAGAGTCGTCAGGTTCACCCAATTGGTAACTTATGCATTCCATTGCTTTGACATGACCGTTTTCATCTCCTAATATTCTTTTTGCATTTTTTAAAAAGTTAAATTCAATGCCTTCTTTTTTTGCGTGTGCGATTTCTTCAACTCTTGCAGGCATTTCAACTTCTGTTCTTCTGTAAACAACATATACTTTTTCTGCTCCAATTCTTACAGACATTCTTGCTGCATCCATTGCAACATTACCTCCGCCTAAAACAGCAACTTTTTTTGATTTAAAAATTGGGGTATCGGCTGATTCGGAGTCATAAGCCTTCATCAAATTTGTTCTGGTCAGATATTCATTGGCAGAAAAAACACCAACAAGATTTTCACCTTCAATATGCATAAATTTAGGTAATCCAGCTCCGCTTCCTATAAAAATTGCATCAAATCCGTCTTTTTCAAGCAAATCCTTTAATTTTCTTGTTCTGCCAACTAAAAAGTTTGTTTTTATTTTTACACCCATTTTTATTAATGTATTTATTTCATCCTGTACGATTTTTTTGGGCAATCTGAACTCAGGTATACCATAAACCATTACTCCTCCCGGCTTATGAAATGCTTCAAAAATTGTTACTTCATGTCCCTCTTTTCGTATGTCTGCAGCTGCGGTTATACCTGCAGGACCAGAACCAATTATTGCAACTTTTTTGCCAGTATCAGGCTTTATTTGAGGAATAGATGATAAACCTTTTTCTCTTTCCAGATCAGACACATATCTTTCAAGTCTTCCTATTGAAACTGCTTTATTGATATCTTTCAAAACTATCCCGACAGTGCATTTTTCCTGGCATTGATTTTCCTGTGGACAGACGCGTCCGCAGATCGCTGGAAGTAAACTGCTTTCTTTTATAATTTCTATTGACTTCTGAAAGTTTTCGTCTGTTATAGCTTTGATAAATGCCGGTATATCGATCCTGACAGGGCAGCCTTCTATACATGGAGCATTTTTGCATTGAAGACATCTTAATGCTTCCAATTTTGCCTGTTCTTCAAAATATCCGGTTGCAACTTCATCCAAGTTTTTTCTTCTTAAAACCGGATCCTGTGCCGGCATATCCTGACAGGGTATATTCATTCTTTCTTTTGGTTTTAATTCATTATTTTTTATTTCATTTAAGAATTTTTTTGCTTGATTATGCATATCTTCGGGTGATTTATGCATTTAATTTGCTCCTTGTTTTTTAGCGATTTCCATATCAATGTGGCATTTTTCATGTGCCTTATCTTCATGATTTTTATATGATTTAAGCCTTGTCATCATATTATCAAAATCAACTTTATGACCATCAAATTCAGGTCCGTCAACACATACAAATTTTGTTTCACCTCCAACGGTTACTCTGCAGCCTCCGCACATTCCTGTACCGTCAATCATTATAGTATTAAGTGAAACAATTGTTTTTATATTAAATGGACGTGTTGTTTCTGAACAAAATTTCATCATTATTGGAGGTCCTATGGCAACAGCAAGATCAGGTTTAGGGTTTGTTTCACATAATTCTTTTAATGGTTCAGTTACCAATGCTTTCCTTCCATAGCTGCCGTCATCGGTACAGACTATTAATCTGTCTGTAAGCATTTTCATATCATCTTCCATAATAATCAATTCTTTTGATCTGGCTCCGATTATTATGATAACCTCATTACCAGCATTTTTTAACCCCTGAGCTATTGGATATAGAGGCGCTGTACCTATACCGCCGCCAATGCAAACAACTCTGCCATATTTTTCAATATGCATGGGGCGTCCTAAAGGTCCTAATATATTTTGAATTGTATCCCCTTTATTTAATAATGCAAGTTTATGGGTTGTTTTGCCGACTGTTTGAAAGATGATAGTTATGGTACCATTATTAATATCTGCATCAGCAATAGTAAGCGGTATTCTTTCACCGTAATTAGTATCAATCTGGATAATTATAAATTGACCGGGTTTTCTCTCTTCTGCAATTAATGGAGCATGAATTTTCATTTTAAAAATTTCTTCAGAAATCTGGGTTTTTTCGATTATTTTATTGTTCATTTTATTTTACCTTAAAAACAGGATTATTTATGAGATAATAATTAATTAATAATCTTTTGATAAAATTAAGTTTAATTATTTAATGATTATTTTTAAAAATAAATTATAATAAAATTACAATCTTGTCAATATTTATTAATTCTATATATTTTAGCTAATAAAATCTTATATAGATGATTTATTTAGTATAAATTTATTAAAAATAAATTAAAAAAAGAGTTTTTTAATAAATATCAGTTTAAAGTTTTTCATAAAATTTATATAGGTCGAATGTCGAATAAGGGATTATCCTAAGAAATTTCATGAGATACTGCCTCATTCATTAAAATTACAAGTCATTGCTTCAGGCTTTCAGCCTTCGCAATGACAGAAAAACTGAATGTCTAAAAGACTATCTGTTTATTATATT
>JAFGQB010000181.1 GCA_016935915.1 Spirochaetota bacterium | reverse complement strand
TTCACAAAGGGGATTTAGGGGATTAGCATCAGACACCTTTGCCCCGATCGACATACTTGATTACATATATGCGGTTTTGCATTCTCCGAAGTACAGGGAAAAGTACAAGGAGTTCTTAAAGATTGATTTCCCGAGAGTGCCTTATCCTGAAAATAAGGAAACTTTCTGGAGACTTGTAAAATTCGGCGGGGAGATAAGGACCATACATCTGCTGGAAAATCCAATTGTTGATAAGTTCATCACAACTTTTCCCGTTAACGGTGATAATAAGGTTGTAAAAGTTACATACGAAGACGGAAAGGTCTGGATAAACAAGGAGCAGTACTTTGACAGGGTGCCTGAAGCAGCATGGAACTTTTATATCGGCGGCTATCAGCCTGCACAGAAGTGGCTCAAAGACAGAAAAAACAGAGTTTTGACATTTGACGACATCATGCACTATCAGAAGATAGTGGTTGCCTTGAAAGAAACGGACAGGCTGATGAAGGAAGTGGACCGTGACCTGTAGTAACTTTTTCCTGCCCCCTTTTTCAAAGGGGGTCGGGGAGATTTTTTTTTCCACAGACTCCTTTTAGCCGCTTTTCACCGGTCTTTGACCAATTTATAAATCTCATCAGACAACCGTACTATCCTTTCAATGGAGAGCTCTTCCCCTCTGGCTTCAGGAGGTATCGCTGAGTTTTTAAGCGCTTTGATCAATATTTCATTGTTCAAATTTTTTATAAACGGCGACATCATGAGATTGTTCTTTAACTGTTTCCTTCTGTTTATGAACAGAGATCTTGACACCTTAAAAAAGTACTCTCTGCTGAGCGGATTTAAATTTATCTGTTTTTTAATAAATTGCATTATGCAGGATTCCACTTTGGGTTCAGGAAAAAATGATCTGGGTGAAACTTTTGCTATTATCTTTGTGTCAGTGTAAAACCTGCAGAATACCGAAAGGCTTCCGTATTTTTTTGAACCTTCTATTGCTCTTATCCTTTCTGCCACTTCCTTCTGCATCATGAAATACAATTCATTAAAATGAATATTGCCTGTTAAAATTTTTTCCAGAACAGGTGATGTTATATTATACGGCAGGTTGCCGAAATATAGAATCCTTTTGTATTTTTTTAAGTTAGTTGTTTTTAAAACATCGTCTATCTTTTTTAAAAAGTCGCCCTGTATGAGCCTGAAGTTTTCATGTTTTTCATACTCGTTTTTTAAAAGCTTTATATAAGCTCTGTCAATCTCGAATCCTGTTACAGCGGCTTTTGTTGCGATTAGTTTGTGCGTTAAACTGCCCAGTCCGCATCCGATCTCAATGACAAGATCATCAGACTGGATATTTGCATTTTTTATAATGGTATCTACGACTCCTGAGTTTATTAAAAAGTTCTGACCGTATTTCTTGTTTATCGAGAGGTGATTTTCAGTTAAAAAATTATTAATTTCTTTAATGCTAAAATACTTGAAATGCATTGAAAAAAAATATATTATAATATAATATAAATCAAGTAAAATATTTATAAATTTAATGATTAGATTATTATTAACGGGAATAAAAATGAATACTTGTAAATTGGTTTTGATTTTATCTGTTTTTTTATCAATAAATAGCATGATCTTTTCTCAAAACCTCAATTTGTCCGACAGGGACATTTATGATTTTGTTGAAGATTTAAAAAACAACAGAAAAGTAAATTATGATATAAGATATATCTGGTCAGGGATAATCACAGAGATAAAAAATGATGATAATGGATTTGAAATTACGGTTTTAAAAGGGAAATGGATTGATTCTGACACCATTGTTTCATCCAGGTTCATATTAAAAACCGATAAAACAGATATGATAAATAAGATAAAAAAAACAGGTTTATATAAAAGAATAGTTGTTATTTTAAAAGTTATTTCAGTCAGGGATGGTTTTATCCCTGTTTGTGATCCGGTTATTTTGATAGAAATATAATTTTTATTAAAAGAATGATTTATATTTATGAGGAAAAAAACAAAAGCGTCAATAAAATATTTTATTTGTCTGTTCTTTTTTTTTCTGTTAAGCATCACTTCATGCAATAGAAAAAGTTTGCATTTTACCAACAAACTGATGTTTTCTAATGATTCCGTTAAAGAAAAAAAAACTAACAGCAGACTGCATGGTTCCAATAATGAAAATAACATGTCCGGCTTTTTAAAAAATGCTATTGATTATTTAAAATCAGTCTATTTTATCGATCTTGACAACATGGTAGACCTTGCAAATCCAAAAGCCAACAGATTCACATTTAAAAATGTTTCCGAGATTGTTAGATTCTATTATAAAATTGAATTCAATGATGTTGAATTTTTAATAAAAAATATAAATAATTACGATAGTTTAAAAGATTTTTTTTTAAAGAAAAAATTGGACAAATTTCCTGCTGAAATCATCACAGATGCAGACAGGGAGGGAGTATTGACATTTATTCCCGAAAATAAAAAAGGGCTTTATTTCTGCTATCAGAAGGTCAGGATAAATAACAGCCATTCTTTAAGTTTTTTTCAGATATTTAATTTTGTAAATAAGAGGATAGTTGCTTTTGATACTGAGGATACGGTATTGATTCATTCATTGCTTGATGATGCAGACAGCAGAAAATATTATGTTTATTCAGAAAGCGCTGAACTTCTCGACACAAAAGATGCTGATAAAAAAGGAGTTGTCAAAATCAGGAATTATAATTACGGCTGTTTATATATAGCCGGCAGATCACCCTATCTTGTTTTATACAGATTGAACCTGAACAAAATAAAAAAGAGAGACTATAAGATCATTGCATACTTTAATGATAAAGATGCTCAATTTCTAAAGATATTCGGCATTATTAAGAGCAGATACAGCGATAAATTAAAAAACAGTTTTGAATTAAAAATCATTACTTTTGATAATATTACTTTGTTCTCCAGAAAAATAGACAGGATAGGTCCTTTGGGAAATTTTGAACTGGATATAAGAAAGGATTTTCTACCTAAAAACGACTTAACAGCTTCATTTTATTCAAATAACATTAAGATATGTGATTATAAGCTGAATATTTTCAATGATAATTATTTAAGACATATCAACAATGACAATGATCAGATTAAATTACTTGAGGATGCTGTTTTTGATACTGGTGCGGCTGTTTTTTCTGTCCATAACGCTTTGGCGAATAATATTGATTTTATAAGCTACTCTATAAGTTCCGGCGGGAAAAATGAATTGAAGGGCACCACAAAAAAAATAACCAATAACAGATTTGAAATACATCTGCCCGAACAAAACACTTTATATAAAATAGGATTGGAGCTGATATTAAAGGACGGCACTCTGGTAGAAAAAATGTTCAATGTTAATAAATATTCGATCAAAGCCGGCACAGTTAATGTTTTAAAAAATGAAAAAATAGTTGTACTTAATGATGATTTTAACACCAATAGGATTAATTTTACCAATCCCTTTGTCAATGCATCGGGTTTATGTGCAATATACAACAATGACATTGAGTCTTATTTTAAGATAGATTTAAAAAGCGGTATTAACACAATTTATTTAGACAATAAAAGTTATATGAAGCCTAACTTAAAGACATTGATAATTATTAATGATTTGGATCATCACAACACTATTTATACGGTTAAAAAATCCTACAATATAAATTCAGTCATGAACCTTTTAAATTCCAAATTCAGTGATAAAATCGAAAATATAAGAATAGATACTCTTCTTAATAAAAATTTATATGATAAAAAGAATGAAATATATTATCAGGGATTTAATAATAAAATAAATTACAATGATTACCTGTTTGAAATTTTTTACGGGTATAATGATTTTTTGTCTCCTGAACGATCAGCGGATCATATTTATAAAGGAGAAAAAATTGTTATTGATAGTAAATTTAAGAACTTTTTCTCTTTAGGAGTAAATGAAAATCAGGATTGTACAATTGGTTTTTATTTTCAGGGTGCAGATTCAAAGATTTATTATAATTTTAAAAATATAACAAGAAAGAAAATAATCCAGTCTTCATTTCATGGACCTGAAAACTTTTCTTATGAAAACAAGCCTGATTTCAGATTGAATATAAAAAATATCACTGATGATAACTTAAGTCTTGATGTGATAATCTCGGCAAATAACGGTATTATAAACAGGGGAAAAAGCTCGATTCAACTTAAACCTTTTGAAACCGGATTTATTAATTTCAATATTGAAAAGTACAAATATGATCTTCCCATTGATTTGGGTTTTCAAATTTTAAAGAATAATAATAATATTTTCAGCTTCAATAAAAGACTTAATGATAATATTTATTACCCTAAGAGAGTTGTTGAGATCAGCGGCAGTTTGATTGAAAACGGCAGAGCAGCTTCTTCATATTTTATCATACCCGGATCAATAACAAATGATTTTAATATTGAATTGTATTTAAGTTCAAATAATTTTATCACATTATATAAGAACAATCCATCCTTCAATGAATTTAAGTTGAATTATTTTGAACTTAGGCTTTCGGAATTTTTAAATAATCTGGTTGAAAAAAAATATTATTCGGACACTGATATTGACATTGATAATCTGTGCGGTTTCTATTTAAAGGATAAAGGCTTTAAGAGATTTATAACGGATAAACAAATTAATTTAGAAGCGACTTTGTTGTTCCTCCTTTGCTATGTTTATGTTAAAAATAATGATCTGATTATTCCGGTAAATGCAGTAATAAAAAATCTGATCAATAATTATTATTCCAGGATGTTAAATTCCGACTTTTGTCTGTTCGTTCTGGCAGAGTACGGTTATTTTTTTGATGAAATAACACCTGATTATTTATCAAGGTTGAAAGATAAAAAGAGAGTGTTTTTTTATTATAAATATTTCAATAGATTTAATTTAAAATTCAGA
>JAFGQB010000180.1 GCA_016935915.1 Spirochaetota bacterium | reverse complement strand
TTTGATCATTATTTAAACAAAAACAATTCAATACTGATTGGTTTGATTGAAAATACAGGGAATTTCTTTTCCAGAAAACAAGAAGCGTTAAATGATGCTCAGAAGACAGCCGATATATCAAAAATAATAGAAAACCTGAATAAAGTCAAAGAATTAAAAGCTAATAATCCTGTATTTAATCCGGGATTTGATTATAAAATTAAGGATCATTCTATGGCAATAGTTATAGGAGAAACAAATAATTGATATTATAAGGAAAAGATATGATAAAAAAAACTGAAGTATTGGAAAGATTAAAAACCATTTCTCTTTTCAAAGATTTCATTGATGACATTAATAGATTAAACAAAGTAATTAATTATTTGAAATTTGAAAAATACAAATCAGGATCTATAATAATAAATGAAGGTGAACTTGGGAACAAACTTTTCATTCTACATTCAGGAACAGTAAGAATCCTTAAAAAAACTTTAAATAATGATAAATATACGGTCACATTATTATCTGATAAAAATAATATTTTTTTTGGTGAAATAGCATTAATTGACAGTGATAAAAGATCAGCGACGGTAGCAGCAGAAACCGATTGTATAGTCTTTTCTTTTGACAGAAACAACTTTATCCAACTCTGTGAAGTTGATTCCTTAATGGCTTACAAAATAACTTTGCAGATAGCAAAAAAAATTTCCATTTCTCTCCGCAAAATGAATGAAGATGTAGTCACACTATTTGAAGCTCTTGTCAATGAAGTTAAAGGATATTAATCAGCTGCAGAAATTATCTTTTACTTATATACTGATTCTTTCGATAAAGCAGTGTTCTTAATTTTGATCTTATTAATAAATTTATAAAAGTCAGCAAAATAATCCGGTATTAAAGGCAATATTATTATAAAAAATATAAATATAAAAAAGCATAATATAAAATAAAAAGTGGTATTTTTAGCAACCGGTGCAGCTTGCATTTTTTCAAGTGAAATTTCAAAATTAATATGTTTATTTATCCTCTCTATATCCATATAATAATCATAAAGTTCATTTTTTGAAACATAATCGTTTAAAGTTTTAAACTTATAAAAGATATTTAATTCAAAATTGTTATATTTTACATTAAAATCAAAGCTGAAATTATTATTACTTATTATTTCCGAATAATTTTCAATTTTCCAGTCAGCTTTTGGTAAAGTAATAGATATTTTCTGTTCAATATTAACAGGATACTCTATTAATAAAGGCCGGGATCTTTTTAAATCAGGATACCTTAAATACCTTTCAAAATCAAATCCATAAAATTTAAATACATATTTATTTTTATCATGAAAAACATTCCAGCTTTCAGGTATTAAATATGATTCTTTGGTATAAATTCTATTTTTGTCCATATTATCGCTGAATTCAAAATCTTTAAATTTTTCAATATTTGGATAAAAACTGTTAAAATATCGAATATTCTTCTTTTCAATTGCTCTGATTATCGCTATATCCAAAATATTTCTAATTTCCTCAGCACTTTTACCGTTATAAACCGATTCTATCAATAATTCGGCATGTCCGTGAAAATTTTTTTTAAATTTATATTTGATCATAGTTTTTTTATCAAGTATATGATTATATTTTATATTCATTCTTGTTAATTTCTTTTCATCCGGAGCGATTACTAAACCGTAATAATAATTTTTTTGATAAATATTTTCCAATTTGCTTCCCTGCATTGTTAAAGTTGGATCTATCCAGTAATAATTTTTGTTGTATTTTATTAATGTAATAACATGATTAAAAACTGAAGGTGTAGGATGAAAAGTATTTAATACTTTTCCATAATCCGTATTAACCAAAACCGAATATGCTTCAACACCTGCTCTTTTCAGCATGGTAACAAGAAGAAAAGACTTGTCTTTACAATCACCTGACATCTTCTTTATAACCTCAGCCGGTTTTGAAGGTATTGAAGAATAACTGGTATCCAAATACTTTATATCATTTTGTACATAACTGATAATACTGGTTATTTTATTTTCAAGACTTTCTAATTTTATCCCCTTAAAAATATCTTTAATTATTATATCAACTGCCTTATAATCATAATAATTAGGCCGATAATACTTCATCGCCCATTTAGTCACATCCTCCCATTTTTCAAACTCACTTACATGTATATAAGGATAAACATCCAGCCATTTTGGAGTTGAAACTTCTTCAAAAAATGGTGATACATCTTTCATTTTCCATTGATATTCATTAAAATTTTTATATTTTCTTTTATTATAACTAACATTAGTATCATAACTATTTATAAAAATTTTTTTTTCTTCCGGAACTAATAGTCTATAATTTAAAAATCCAACAGGAACATCCCATTTTGTTAATTGTGTATCAAAAAAAACATTGTCAAATATTGAATTGTCTGTTGTTAAAGTAAACTCATATTCAAGTATATCTCCAATCTCAATGTCTTCAAGATTTATAAAGATATTTCTAAAGTTTTCATAAAAATACAGATTTTGAATTCTTATAAATTTTTCATTTAATTTATCAAAAACCTTGTTGTTTCTAATAATATTTATTTTATGCAAACTTAATTGCTGATGAAAAGGATCAAAATGAATATTTATTCTTGACAAGTATTTTAATCCATAATAATTCTGGAACTGAACAACAAAATGATAATATGTTTCAAATTTTCCATCTGATACTTTTACCTGTTTATCATAAACCAAATAGTATATTCCTTCTGTATTATCATCTGGGACATATTTTTTTATTTTGTATTCGGCAGGTATGATCCAATCAGATCTATCACTTATTATATAATCACTGTATATGTTAAATGAAAAAATAAATATAAAAAAAGATATTAATATATGATATTTCATAATATTTTACCAATTTTAATTATACATAAATTTTAATTCAAAAATTTTAATAAGTCAATATAAGCTGTTTTTTTTTAAAATCGCTTTAATCTTGAATAAAAACTTAATTTTTCTTTACAATTTACAAATATTAATATCAATTTATAAAAATATTTTTTAAATATTCTTAAAAATATATTAGACAAAAAATGATAAATTCCATTGACAAAAAATTAAAATTCTGAAATTATATATTTAATGATTTTTTTAAATTTGTCTGATAAATTATTTTATTTTTAATTGTAATTTATTATATATAAATAACTTACAGTACTAAAATTTAAGGTTTATAATGGCTTGCCGAAAAATAAAAAGTCATTAAATTTAATAAATTTTAACAGTTTAAATGCTTATCTAAACATAAAATTTTATTTTGTTAATTAATGCAGATAAAGGACCTATAAATGAATAAAAAAAACAATCCTGTTATTAATACAGATAAATGTAAAGGGTGTGAACTTTGTGTATCGGAATGTCCCGTCGAAATAATAGCAATTTCCGATGAAATTAATATCATGGGATATCATCCGGCATATATAACGGACTCAACAAAATGCACAGGTTGTATAAAATGCGCCATATCATGTCCTGATGCAGTGATCACAGTTTACAGAGAGGAATAATTTATGAATAAAAAAATTTTAATGAAAGGCAATGAAGCATTAGCTGAAGCCGCAATAAGAGCCGGATGCAGATATTATTTCGGTTATCCCATAACACCCCAAAATGAAGTCCCTGCATATATGTCTAAAAGATTACCTGAAGTTAATGGTGTTTTTGTACAGGCAGAAAGTGAATTAGCATCCATAAATATGATTTTCGGTGCAGGAGCCTGCGGGGCAAGATGCATGACATCAAGCTCCTCACCCGGCATTTCATTAATGCAGGAAGGCATCTCATATATATCGGGAGCAGAAACTCCCGCAGTCATTGTCAACATGATGAGAGGAGGACCAGGATTAGGAAATATAGCTCCTTCACAGGGAGATTATTTTCAGGCAGTAAAAGGCGGCGGGCATGGAGATTATAAAATTATTGTTTTTGCACCTGCATCAGCTCAGGAAATTGTTAATTTTACAGTTTTGGCATTTGATTTGACAATAAAATACAGAATTCCGGTTATGATCTTAGGCGATGGTTTATTAGGGCAAATGACAGAACCGGTTGTTTTACCGGAAATGAAAGAGATTCAAGATGATATCAACTGGAGCATCTGCAGGGGACAAGATCAGGTTATAATTAGAAGCTTATACTTAGTACCTGAAAATCAATTGGAATTACACAATTTGCATTTGCAAAAAAAATACAGATCAATCGAAAAAGATTTAAATAAATATTATGAACAATATAATGCAAATGACTGTGATTATTTAATATTTGCTTACGGTACAACAGCAAGGGTTTGCAAAGCAGCAATAGACAGACTTCAAAAAGAAAATATAAAGATCGGATTGTTCAGACCTATTTCGTTATGGCCTTTCCCTAAAGAAGAAATAATCAGTATTTCCAGTAAAATAAAAAAAGCATTTGTTTTTGAAATGGCTCAAGCACAGTTTGAAGAAGATATAAGATTATCTTTTGAGGGAAAAAAAGAAATTAAAGGTTTTTATAAACTCGGCGGTGCAATCTTTAATGATGATGAAATATATGAATTAATAAAGAAGAATATTTAATTTGTTTCTATGGAGAATAACATGATAACAGGAAAAATTTTATATAAGAGACCTAAAACATTAAAAGATGTAAACATGAGCTATTGTCCGGGATGTTCGCATTCACTAATGAACAAAATACTATGTGAAATAATAGACGAGTTTGATATACAGAAAAAAACCGTTGTTATTGCTCCGGTAGGATGTGCTGTTTTGCTCTACGATTATATAGACTGCGACTCTGTGGAAGCAGCACACGGCAGAGCACCTGCAATAGCAACAGGCATAAAAAGGGTCAACCCTGACAACATTGTCATATCATATCAGGGCGACGGAGATCTGTTGTCAATCGGAATGGCTGAAACCATTCACACTGCAAACAGAGGCGAAAACATTACTGTAGTTTTTATGAACAATGCCGTTTACGGAATGACAGGAGGACAGATGGCACCCACTACTCTGGTTGGGCAGATTACAAAAACCACACCTTCAGGCAGAAATCCGGAAAATGAAGGTTATCCGATCAGAGCCTGTGAATTGATAAATACACTTGAAGCACCTTATTTTATAGCAAGGTGCAAAGTAACAAATTCAAAATCGATAATGCAGACTAAAAAAATCCTCAAAAAAGCAATTGGCTATCAGATAAATAAAAAAGGTTACTCTTTTATTGAAATTTTATCCAATTGCCCTACAAATTGGGGGATGAAGCCCAAAGATTCAAATAAATGGATACAGGAAGTAATGTCTAAATATTATCCTGTTAAAATTTTCAGGGACAAAGGAGAAGCTTAAATGACCAATAAAATCATACTGGCGGGATTCGGAGGACAGGGGATTATTTTATCAGGCTTATTGCTTGCACAGGCAGCCTTGCTCGAAGGTAATGAAGTAACGCATTATCCTGCTTATGGCGCAGAAATGCGCGGAGGCACCTGCAACTGTTCAGTCGTTATCAGTGATAAAGAAATATCATCACCTATAGTCAACAAACCTGATATCTTATTGCTTTTTAATCAACCTTCAAAAAATAAATTCGAAGCAAAATGCATACCTGGAGCTAAAGTTTTAATAAATAATTCTTTGATTAATGAACAAGCTTTACGAAATGATATCAGCTCTTTTTATATAGACGCTACAAATACAGCCAATAAACTCGGAAATATTAAAATCGCAAATATGATAATGCTTGGGGCTTTAAGCAAAATTACAGGTATTGTCAAGTTAGACTCTCTGATAAATGCTATGCCTGAAATACTGTCAGCAAGGAACAAAAAGCTCATCGATTTAAATGTACAGGCTTTAAAAGAGGGGTACGGTTTATTCTAATATATCAATGAAATCTTCATAAATTATCTCAATTATAAATAATTACACTTTTGGAATGGAATATCAAATTAATAAAGATTGAATTAAAATTAAATTCAATCTTTATTATTAAACAAATAATGGTTTAAGATATTAAGCTTATTAAAACTTTATAGCCATACCTAAATTTATATTGCCCGGATACAGATCTATAACAGGTTTGATTATTACCAAATTTTCCCTTAGGTTTTTATAAAATTTTATTTTTATATTTAAAGTTGTCAGAGCAACAATGTCAATGCATAAGCCCCCGAAAAAGAAAACACCCCCGACAGCATAAAAAGCAATAAATATAGTACCGATTGTCGAGTTAATGTCATAATACTCACTTGACACATTTTTGCCTGCTCTGATAAAATTAGCCATATAGTTAAATCTATAGATATAAATGCCCGTTAAAACAGCGGCTGCGACTATTAATCCGCCTGAAATTCCTGCAACAGTAGAGCCTGTAATTAAAAATGTTCTTTTTATCTTGGTCAAACGTTCAGCAGTACTTTCATAAGTATATTTATCAAAATCAAAAACCTCGTCAGTTTTTGCAAACTCCTTTTCACTTGAGATCATATCAGCTATCTTTTGACCGATATTAACAATATTTTCCATTTCTCTTGTAAAAATAACTCTGTCAAATGCCACTTCTCCAGTTTGAGGATCTAAAAGTTTTGCATAAACATAAAAACCTTCGCTTTTCATCATGATATTGCCGAACAAAACATACTTTGCCTTATTTGATTTTCCGATTTCAGTCAACTCTTCCGTAGTCAACTCATCATAAATACTCTTTTTAAATTTAGTGTATGAATTTAAAATAATGGTCTGATCAACTGAATAAAACTTCTTAAAGGACATTAATGATGATTTTATCTGTATAATAAAATTATTTGCATCTTCATCTTCTATATTATGCGTAAAATAAGTTATTGCAATTTTATCATATTTCAATTGCTTAAAGTCCTTGACATCCACTTCTACCCTGGAACTTGCCGTTTTCTTTGCAACTTTTTCGATGATTTCCGGCAAAGCCTCTTCCGAAGTAAAATAACTGGTATCATCAAAGACAATCGAACCGTTTTCAACTTTTATGAGCCTGCAGTTTAATGTATAGCTTGTACCTAATTTGCTTAAGCTTCCGAAAAGTGCAAAATCAACATTTATCATCTGTGCGATTTTATAAGCCATTTCATATTCTAAAGGATCATCAGGTTTAACATTTAAGCTGTTAAATATTGCAGTATATTTTGTTCTTTCTATTGTTTCAACCCTGCCATATTTTGTAAAATTGTTGATTTCTAAAATTAAATTCTGAGTTACAGCTTCTGCAAGACT
>JAFGQB010000179.1 GCA_016935915.1 Spirochaetota bacterium | reverse complement strand
TTTCAGCCTTCGCAATGACAGAAAAACTGAATGTCTAAAAGACTATCTGTTTATTATATTTTTATTCGAAATTTGACCTATATATATAATAATAACAAATATTTAAACTATTCAAATATAATGACTTGACATATTTTGATAAAAGTAATATATTCTAACACCTTGTAAATTTCGGAGTTTCTTATGAAGTTGAAAAAACATCTTACATACAATGTAGGAAAAAAAGACATAAAAAAAGATTGGTATATTATTGATGCAGCAGGCAAACCTTTAGGAAAAGTAGCGGTTAAAGCAAGCTATATCTTAAGAGGCAAACATAAACCTATTTATACCCCATATTTAGACACAGGAGATAACGTAGTAATAATTAATGCCGAAAAAGCTTTGATAACCGGAAAGAAATTTATGGATAAGATTTACTACCATCATACTGGTTATCCAGGCGGATTAAAAAGTATAAATTATGCAAAACTACTGGCAAAAAAGCCTACTTCACCAATGGAAATTGCCATTAAAGGGATGCTGCCAAAAGGTCCATTGGGCAGAAAATTATTTAAAAATTTAAGAGTATATAAAGGTGAAACTCATAAACAAATTTCACAAAATTTATTAAAAGTTGAACTATAATACTTAGGAGAATTCAATGTCACTACCAAAAAAAATTAACAATACAATATTAGCAACAGGAAGACGAAAGACATCGGTTGCACGGGTAAAATTAGTAAAAGGCAAAGGTGATATAATTATAAATAAAAAACCGATCAATGAATATTTTCCCGCTGGCAATTACGTTATGATAGTCAGACAGCCTTTAGAGTCAATTGAATTTAAAAATGATTATGACATAATTGTTAACGTTTACGGAGGCGGATTAACAGGTCAGGCTGGAGCAGTCAGACACAGCATTGCAAGGGCTTTCAGTGCATTGGATGACAATTATCATAAGATATTAAGCAAAACATCATATCTGACCAGAGATTCAAGGATGGTTGAAAGAAAAAAATACGGTCAGAAAAAAGCAAGAAGAAGATTTCAGTTTTCAAAAAGATAATTTTTTATTTTATTTTTTTTCGACCACAGAGGTTGCGGAAAAATTCCGTTAAAATATATATCGGATTTTCTGTATTTTCTGTGGTTATTTTTTTATTATATAAAAAGGGACAACATCTATGAAAAATTGTTTAAAAGAACTTAAAAAAAGAGGTTTTTTTCAGCAATGCACAAATGAAGAAAACCTTGAAAGAATTCTGGAAAAGGATAAAATAGTTTTCTATGCAGGATTTGATCCTACATCATCAAGCCTCCATCTGGGACATCTTGTGCCGATAATGGCAATGGCTCATCTGCAGAAAATGGGGCATAAACCTATCGCTTTACTGGGAGGAGGCACAGCTATGATAGGTGATCCTACAGGCAGAACAGAATCAAGAAAAGTTTTAACTGTTGATGAGATCGATAAAAACATCTTAAGCATAAAAAAACAGCTCGAACAATTTATCATGCTAGACGGAGAAAACGGGATACTTGTTAATAACGGGGATTGGTTAAGAAGTATTAATTATTTAAACTTTTTACGGGATGTAGGAAGGCATTTCAGCGTAAACAGAATGCTCTCTTTTGAAACTTATAAAGAAAAAATGAAATATGGACTCTCTTTCCTTGAATTTAATTATATACTTCTTCAATCATACGATTTTTTGGTTCTTTTTAAAAAATATAATTGCATCCTTCAAATAGGCGGAGATGATCAGTGGGCTAATATGGTTTCCGGAGCGGATATTATAAGAAGACTGGAACAGTCCAATGATGTTGAATGTCTCACCTTCCCATTGATATTGACCAGTGACGGTAAAAAAATGGGTAAAACAGAAATGGGTGCTGTATTTTTATCAAAAGAAATAACATCTGTCTATGATTTTTATCAGTACTGGATAAATATCAATGATGATGATGTAATAAGATTTTTAAAATTATATACTTTTTTGCCTCTTGAAGAGATTTCAAAATATGAAAAATTTAAACAAGAAGAGCTAATTCCATATAAAGAATTATTAGCTTTTGAAGTAACTAAGAACGTTCACGGAGAAGAAGAGGCAATACATGCCCGAGATGGCGCCAAAGCGGCATTCGGCAAAGGAGACAACATTGATCTGATGCCGACAACAAAAATAAAAAAATCAAGGATCGAAAAAGGAATAAATATTCTAGATATATTTGTTGAAACTGGTTTATGCTCATCAAAAAGCGAAGTAAGAAGATTAATACAGCAGGGCGGCTGTAAAGTCAATGAACAAAAGATTGATAATTTTGACGAAATGATCGGATTGGATCAAATTACAGACAAAGGAATAATATTGAAAAACGGTAAGAAAAAAATTCATAGAATTGCCGTAGATGATTAATATATATCTATAAGAATAAAAAAGGCTGTTATTTTAAAAATACAGCCTTTTTTATTTAAAATTTGTTTAAAAAAGTCTAATACAGTCAAACTTTCATATTTTAATTTATAACATCGATTGTTACAAATTCAAATGGTGTAAGAATTAAGTCTGTTTCATCATAATAATATGTTTCACTATGTGCAGAGTTTCTGTCATATAATCTCGAGTTTCCAGCAGCATCCTCTATGACAATATTATTTATCATCCATTGACCGAGCTGGGCACCAACAGGAATTGATGCTAATCCTTCCCATAAACTTTCATTTGAATTGTATGTCAAACTAACATTAATTAAAGGATATGTTCCTCCGCCGTAGAACTGTTCATCCGGACTCTCGACAACACATGATACGCTGGTTATACCTGAAAAACCGTCAAATGCTTCTATCATTATAATTATATCCCTTGTTGTACCGGTGTCTATTGGATTTACATAAATACCTTCCATGTAAGGAGCAGTAATATCCTCGGATTCAGTAACATTAATCAAAATATAAAGAAATGAAGTCACCGTCGAATTATTAACATCATAATAATGTGTGGTGCTTGATTCCGATCGTCTTTCGTAACTTTTTATATTTCCTGCATAATCCTCAATGACAATATTATTGATCATCCACTCTCCTGTTTCCGCACCATATTGAAAAGAAACATTACCCTGCCACATTGATGCTGACTCAATACAGCTTAAATAAATATCTTTAAAGTCTCCTCCCGTACCTGGATTTGACTGCTCAGTCGGACTTTCGACCCTGCAGATCACACTTTTTACACATGACAAATCATCATCAGCATCATTAGAGATTACAATGTCTCTAGTAGTTGTTGTATCAGTCTCGTCTACAGAAATACCAGACATAAAAGGTGCAATGTTATCCGAAGGCGGTGGTGTCACTTCTATTTCAGCAAAAGCAAAAGGAGTTGCCTGTGGAACTGATTTTAGATCGCAATAATTAGTAAGGCTTTGTTCAGAAATCCTTTCATATCTTCTGATATTGCCTCTCTTATCCTGAAGTGTAATATTATTCAACATCCACTGCCCCAATTCTGAATCATAAGGATATAATCCCTCAGTTTTTTCCCATTTGTCTGTTGAAGAATTATATGATAAAAACATAGATATTATCTGTCCAAATGATCCACCCTGACTCTGTCATGTAGGATCTTCAAGTTCACAGTATATTCTATATACCCCGGCTACATTATCAGTTGCACCAACAGAAACTGTAAAGCTGTTTGTTACCTGAAGAGTAGATGGTGTTATGGAAACCGAAGTCATAAACGGAGGAATATTATCTGCAGGCGGGGGATCTTCAACTACAGCCTGAGGTGTACAATTAAAATAAAAAATAAATGATAAAAAAATAAAAAGAGAAATAAAAAAATTCCTGGTCATTAAAATAAACCTCCATAAGACTTTTATAATAAAATATATTTATATTACGAATCTCTTTTCAAAATAAATTTATAATAAACAATTTCATTATAAAAGAAGACAGTATTAAAGCTGTCTTCTTTTATAATTTATAATTAATAAAGTTTAATAAGGCGAACCTGTTAATTTCTTTAATCCGCCGTCAGTAGGAAGATTATTGCCCGGATTAAGAACTGCATTTTCCTTCCAGATTATCCAGTCATAATGAGCATTATAAGTATCACTGCTGCTTCCGTCGCCAAATCTAAATGTATTATCGCAATCAAGTATATCGGATGTAACATTATCAAAAATTTTAGTTGTTTCATCCATCCATACATTAGTAACATCAACAGTTCCGGAACTGTCAAAAGTTACCGTAATTCTCCAGATATGCCATTGATCATCGTCCTCCAAAGTATTATATGTTACAGGAGTTACTGAAGGATTAAACTGAATATAAGTTTCACTTCTTATTATTCTAACTCTGCCTGTACAGAACCTAAGATCAATATCCCAAATTCTATCAGTTGATGATGATGGAGTTGCATCTTTTGCTCTGAACACTACAGTGAATGAAGTCGGATAAGGCGTAAAAATCTTGTCATACCTCCATTGAGCAGAATCAGTAATACCTCTAAAATCAAGATAAGTATTACCCGGAAAACTGGCATCATTAACAATTGTATTTGTTGATGCATTGCCCGAATTAAATCTATAGTATGGTTCTATTTCTAATGAACCGTCCTGAGGTATATATTCACATGCATAAACTTTCCATGTAGTATCATATACACCTGATGTGGTAATCCATATTATTGATGATGACGATGATGATGAAGAACTGATTGAACTTGACGATGATGATGAAAATATTGACGATGATGTACCTGAAGAGGTAACCAATGAAATACAGTCATATTTTGCAAGTTCAGAGTTGTTTATTGTTCCTGTAAGTTTTATCGGATCACCGTTTGCCACATAGACATTATAAAAAGTTTTTATCTGGAAAATGTCATAAGTTGTTGCCTGGTTGCCTGACCATGTACCTATTGAAACATTATCAATTACTAATCCAAAAGGACTGATTCCTCCGACCTGATCTATATAAGTCACTGTTATATCATAATACCCGCTGACTCCTTCAAAATTTTTAGTTACACTTCCTATAGAACTGGAAAGTCTTATAACAACTCCTCCGGATGCTGCAACATTTGTTTCATTGCTGTAGCCGCTCTTGCTCATGCTCTCAGCTTCTATTAAATAAGCATTTGTAGCAGCACTTGAACTGGTAACAGTTGATGATACCGTTGACGATACTGTTGATGAAAACGAAGATGAACTGGAGGATGAAGAGGAACCGGCTGAATATAATGCCGATATTTCACTTGATGATAATGCAAAATTATATATTCTGGCATCATCGAGTTTACCGTTAAAATATGGATCTGCACTATACTGACTTCTACCGAGATAATTTCTGGTTGCAGCCAGATCAACAGGGTTATATGTCATATTTGAATTTGTTGCTTTAAGTACACCGTTCAAATATATTCTTCCTGTATTTCCCTGTAATGTAACAGCTATCTGGTTCCATGTCCCTGTTGGTAAAGCTCCGGAAATATTGAGCTGCTGTTCAGAATAATAACCATTTGTTGTTATAGCAAAACGTATGGTATTTGAACCGGATCTTGGAGTCAGGAACATATATTTTGTTGTGCCGGCTCCAAAGTCAAATATTCTCTGCCAAGAAGAACTTGAATCCCAGTATACCCATGTTATAAAAGTAAAATCAGTTAAGTTTGATATTCCGTCAGGTAAATCAACATAATCATTATAACCGTCAAGATTTACAGCATTATTAATTTTACCGGTTGTCCATGTTGGATAATTTATTAATGCAGCGTTATTACCGTAGCCTGATGAATCATAGGCAGTTGTGCCGCTTGTTTCATCAAATCTCCAATGAGCAATGCATACTGATGTTGTTGATGATGTTGTTGATGAT
>JAFGQB010000178.1 GCA_016935915.1 Spirochaetota bacterium | reverse complement strand
TTGACAAGTATATTTCTGGCAAAAAGCGATTGAACATAAAGAGAATATAACTTACAGTAAAGTGAAGCGTATTTTGAATTCTGTATGGTTGATATGAAATTAATTAGTTTTTCCTTGTTTAAATTTGAAGGAATCTTATAGCCTTTTTTTTCTGCGAAATAAATAGCATGAGCATACTTCAATGAACAATAATCATCAGATCTTCCTTTATAATCAAGCCAGAAAGAAAATCCTCCATCACCTCTTTGATATTTTGATATGTATTGTATCTCATTTTCAATAGTTTCTTTGACATTCAAAATATTGCTGGTGAGATCAAAAACCCTGATCCTGTCTCCGAAAATAATAAGCGGAAGCAGGCGGCTTGTTCTCTGTTCCAGGCACCCATGAGGATAATCAAAAAGATATTTTATGCTCTCACTTAATGATGCAAGCCTTGTAGAATCAAGATTTAATGTAAATCCACCATATCCTTCTGCAATATTTGAAGGTATAATTATACCTTCCTGACTAAAGCCCTTTATATCGGTCATATCGGTATCTTTTGTTTTACCGGAAATTGAAAATGCTTCCTTAATGATTGGTTGTTCTATTATAATCTTATCTTCAAGATATTCGTTCAATATTTCAGATTTTATTGTGAACTTTAATTTTGCTTCTCCCACTTGCAGAGCCAGCAGTGTAAACGGTATTTCAACTGAAGAGTTTGACGGAAGCTCGATCTCTTTTTCGGTTTCACCGTCAATCTTTAAAATATCGCTCTCTATTGATACAACTATTTTATGCTTTTTTGAATCCATATTTGTCGCAATAACTCCTGCAAATGATGTATCTCTTACCCTTAATCTTCTTGTTAAGGCAGTACGAATATTTATAGGATTTTGAACCATAATTTCATTTTCCTTTATGCCGAAAAGCTCCCGTTTTACACCGATAGCAGTGCATCTGTAGGTTGTTAATGTATCAGGCAGTTTAAACTTTACTGTAACTGTTCCCTTTTTATCTGTTTTTAAAAAAGGCTCAAATACAGCTGTTGGTCTGAAATCCTTTCTTGTTTTCATCTTATCATCCTCACTGTCACCACCAGGCAGATCTTTTATTTCATATGTTACAGGATCAATTAATAGACTTCTGTTATCCGCACCTCTGACACCTAACGGAAAATTTTCCGCTGAATAAAAATATTCTATGGGATTTTGGACATGATAATTTATTAAATCAAGAACACCCCTATCCGCAGCCATAAAAGTTATTTCTGCATTGGGAACAGGTTTACCGTCTTTTGTTGCTGTAATTGTTACTTCTGCCTCTTCTCCAGGTTTCCATATCCTTTTAGCCGGAACTATACTTAATTGTATCTGCTTTTCCTCTGTATCAACTCTTATGGTTGTAATTCCAAAATAACCTTTAGGTTTTCCCATATCAGGTTCAAGATAAGTTTTTGGCGGATCTTGTTCTCTTTTTGAATAACTTGATAATGCAACATAAAAAATCGGAATATAATCACTTTTAACCGGTATATCAATGGTATTTGCGCTTCCCTCGATAGTAATAATTTTTTCTTCAAAAATTCCTTCCCTTTCAATAGTTAATAAATATCTGCCCTCTTTTAATGGAGATTGAACAAGAAGTTTAATTGTATCTTTAGGCTTATATATATTCTTATCTGGTATCAAAGTTATATCATTATCATCTTCCTGTCTCCACCTGACCCATTCAGCACCTGTTGAATAAAAATATATTTTTGTCAATGCGGTTCTTCCCTGTTTGTCATTAGCTTCCAATAAAATGAAATAAGATCCGCAGTTTTTGGGTGTAATACTTACTTTTCCGTTATAGTTTTTTAAATTAATGGTTTGTTCATGTTCCAGCTCCTCAACTTTTTCCCATCTCATATTGATCCTGCCGTAAACACCTTTCTGTTTTGATACTTTCCAATCCTGTTTATAAAGCTTAATACTCAATTTATTGTCTTTATTGAAAGTTTCATAAGTTTTTCCGTCCGGTTGTACAATTACAAACTCGACATCTGTTTTTTCTCCTTTTTTAACAAAAGGACTCCACCATCCTGCACCACCTGTCGACAGCTTTGCGCCAATATAGAATGAAGCAGGATGTACAATAACCGATTTTCTACCTGCTACTAACTGCCTGTCTATATCCTCAACTCTTGCTTCAAGATTATAATTATATGTAACTCCCTTAATTCCCACCTCTGTCCCCTGTTTTGCTGTAACTTCGCCGCTTGGGCTTAACTTACCTTTATTTGAACTCAAATGGGACAGATAATCATATTCATCTGGGCCGAAATTAAAACCTTTCCATCTGGCATCATCAGGTTTAAAATAAACCGAATTCTTTGTCCAGTAATAATTATAGTCTCCGCCACCCAAAGTGCCTCCGGCAAGATAATTAGCCTGAACCTTCATGGTTATTGTATCACCGTTATAATATGTAATATCCGGCTTATCTATCCTGATACTGAAGTTAAGCCTTCTGAAATGAGCCACCTGAAAAGAAGCATATTCCACTGTGTTATTCCTTTTATAAGATAATGTATAATATCCCGGATCGGCATTTTCAGGGACTTTAAATGAACCATAAAATCCTCCAGAATCAGTTGTCTTACCGCTAGTTGTATAAAAAGGTTTGCCTCCCTGGTCATCATTCACAGCAATTTGATAAGGTCCTTCATAAATTTTGAATTCCCCAAGTTTTAAATTTCTATCAATACCCCTGAAAGTTACTGTTTCACCAGGTTTATATAATCCTCTGTCAGTAAATATAAAAGTGAGCATTTTTTGATTTTCTGCATAATTAGGCGCCACAGTTGACCATATCCCGAAATGATATGGGTCATGGCTGTAATTATTTGGCATAAACTCTAACTTATCATCATCCTTTTCAACCTTTATTCTTATTAAATCGGTACCGTCGTTTTGCATAAAACTTGAAACATATTCTCTTTCCTTCAAATTAATTACGGCAATGCCGTTAGAATCAGTTTTATTATGAAATTTATTATCATTATGACCTTTAGAGATGATAATTTTTGCATTTGAAACAGGCTCACCGGTTGATAAGGAATTGACAAAAACAATTATTTTATTGTAAGCATATCTTGCTGTTACTCCTAGATCGGTAACCTGAAGCTGTAAATTTTCCTTTGACCAATCAGGTCTGACACCTTTTTCATTTACTCTGCTGAAATTCCATGAAAATCCCACAAAACCTTTACCTGATTTATTAAGCCATTTTGTTAGATCAATCACTTCATAATGCTTCATGTTTTTTTTCAGCTTGGAAAAATCATAAGGGACCAGTTCTGAATTTGAAAAGAAATGATAAGGGTCATCAATTCTATCTGCCTTCCAAACTCCGTCAAAAACATTCTGATATTCGTAAATAATCTTAGCCGGCTGATATTTTGCCTCTAAAAATCTTGTACCTAAATTGGGAAAGTAATAATAACTGTAAGCAGGGGGTACAAATATATCAACAAATTGTTCTTTGTTTAATGCTCTTTTATAAATATCTTTTATTTGAGACCCGATTGTTATTCTGTAAGTAGATTCATAATCTACAGGCAGATTTGAAATTTTTATAGTTTTACCCCAAACTTCTATCTTATCATCAAGAATTATATTTGGAATTGATACTCTGATATTATTCTTTATGCTGTCTTTATCAACCGGATGTGAAAAAGACAAATAAACAGGATTGACATCAGGCTTGTCGCTTCTCGGAAATGAATATGAATAAATATCATAACTGTTATATTTAAAAGGTTTGATTGTATGGAACGTTTTTTTATAATCTTTAATTGTGCCGATAAAGTTTTCCTCTGATCTTGCACCTTTTAAAATGATAACAGAAAAATTCGAATTCTCCTGAAAGGTTTGGTTTATATTCAAAACAACTGTTCTGTTAATGAAATTTTCGTCAAAATCTTTAGACTTGGGCCTCGATATATTGAAATCATAATTTTTTTCATTTGAAACTACTTTAATATATTTTTTTATAATATTTAAATTAACTGGATATGAAAAGCTCACTGTTATGATTTTTGCAATTTCCAATGGTATATCATTATATGAATAATCATACGATTCATAATCATATTCACCGAATCCTCCTTCATTATATTCTAATCCGGGATGAATATCGACAACTTTTAAATATTCAGTATGAAATTTAAACTCTCTCTCACCTTCGATCTTTTTACCTCCTAATGATTTCAAATCTGAATTGATTTTAACTGTGTATTCTCTCTGTGGAAGGAATTTTTCTTCAGGTTCAAAGCTTAAAAGTTTGGAGCCGTACCATCTGAAAACACCTGTTACTTTAGGTTCAATACTCAGTATTTTGCTTTCTGTCATTATTTCTCCAAGTTTGCTCAAAGGTATAATAGGATGAGAAAACATTACATAAATAGTTGGATTTTTCATTTCTACAGGCAGTTCATCAACCGGACCGAAATCAACTATTTTAAAAGGAGTATCATCTTCCTTAATTTCAAATTTTTTGTTATCAAAAGAATCTATATCAAAATAATTAATAGTTGATTTAGAAACATCTATGTTCTTTTTTAACTTGATGGCTTTAAATTCTTCATATGCATCTACACCTTCACTGCTGTCGGATTTTCTAAATTTATCCTTAAGATTAAAACAACTTAAAAGGATAAAAGAAATCAGCATAAATATTAATATTTTTCTCATAAAGGCTCCTATTATGAACTATAATTATATTTTTTATAAAATTATCATAATAATTAAAAAAAAAGTCAATAATATTATTATATGACAGTCAATTTGAAATTTATAATTTAAATTTTATCTTTGGGGACAGAGCTTTATATTTACTAAGTTATAGGTGATGAATAAATTGATTTTTATCCTCAAAAATTTCATAAACTATTAAGATGCAAGAACATTTGAAATTTTAATAAAAAATTTTTATGAGCTCTGTCCCCAAAAAAAATTTTTTTTTATATTTGCTGCTTCAACTATATATATAATTTTTTAAATATTTTTCTCAAAAATGGAGTCTTAAGCTTAATTGCTTTTTCAGGGCATAATTCCTGACAGCAGTAGCATCTGAAACAAATTGAATAATTGTATTCTGGTGGATTATCCTTCCCTTTATTCCCCCATGACAATGCTTTAGGATTAGATGGACATACCTTGATGCAAATACCACATTTTACACAATTTAAATCAACAATATAAGGTTTTCTTACAAAATGATTTTTTATTAAGCTGAATATATTACCTTTTGCAGTATTATAATTATATTTCTCTTTAGGTTGTCTGATAACTTTAAACTTCCTGTCTATAAAACTATTTATATCATCCCCTACCAACTCAATTTCATCTTCTTTATATACTCCTGAACCTGTTCCTATACTTGCTTTTATTGTCGGTACAAATTCAGGATTAAGATTAATGATCTTGCAAATAGCAGCATCAATCGCAATGGGATCGTTAGAAAATAAAAGAACACTTAATTTTTTCGCATCACCCCCTCTTGGTCCATTGCCTTCCATAGCTATAATACCGTCAACAATATAGAGCCGTGGCTTAATATAATTATTAATATCAAGGAGAAATCTAGCAAAATCATAAGCATCAGGAAATTTTAAATGGAATTCATTTTTTAAGAAACCCGGTATACACCCCATCTGATTCTTTACAGCTCCAGTGATCCTTTCAAGCTGATGAGTTTTTAGTTTAGGAATACTTATAACTCCATCAGCATCTAATACACCTTTTACAATATTGAAATTTTTAATCTGTATTCCATTTTTAAATAAAACATTACTACTATTAATAAAATCTGCAAATTTAATGTTTAGTTCATTTCCGACTTTATAAATCCCTGCTTTTTTTGCAGTTAGCTCAGGGTAGCCGAACCCAGGCGAATCCCCATAAGATAATATTGCTTTTGTTTGCAAAAAAAGTTCAGCAACAGCCTTAAAAACAGATGGATGAGTTGTTGTGTGTTTATCAGGATTATCACCTACTAAAATATTGGGTTTTAATAAAATCTTTTCATTTTTATCTGCAAATTTATTTATTCCGCCTATTAAATTGACGCCTTTTTCAACTGCATTTTTTACAGCATCATATTGATATGTTTCACATCTGACCAGTGCTACTCTACTCATATTTATAACCAGACTATCTTTTTTTAAGCATATTATATTTTATAAAGTACATTCTTATAATTTTTTGTTAAAGTTAATATATTAATTTTACCATCTTTACATTCATAATAAACATCATCCATAATCTTTTTAATCATGTATATTCCCATGCCTCTTTTTGTCTTAATAACATTTTTTATCAAATAATCCTTGGATTCAAAAATACCCTCTTTTTCAATATCAAGTTTATCACCATGTTGACCAAAATCCTTAATTATTAAAACTAATTTATTGTTATAAAATAAAAAATCAAAAATTATCAGCTCATCTCCGGAATTTTTATAGGAATGTTCAATTATATTTGATATTACTTCATCAATTACTATTAAAATATCAGTAACAAGACCTTTATCCTTGGTAATAATTGATAATAAATCCTGAAATATTGTTTGAATCAATGTCAATTGAAGCGGTATTGGGAAACAATTTGTCGTAATTGCTAATTTTAAAAAAGATTCTTCTTCATTAAAATCGAAAATAATCCCTTTTTTAATTCTTAAAAAATCTTTTTGATTTACATCTTTTATTGTTTTACTAAAATATTCATTAAAATCCTTTTTTACTTGAAGATATAAATCATTAATTTTATTGTTATATTGTTTTTTTTCTTTTCTTTTTAAACAAATTAAAGTTAAATCATCAAAGTATGGTTCGTTTTTTGTAAAATTTTTATAATCATTTATTAATCTATTTATTATACTAAAACTGTTATCTTTATTTTTTAATGTCCTGATTATATCTAAAAATCTCTCTGAATATTCTATTTCTTCCTGATTTCTTGCCTCTAGTATTCCGTCAGTAATAAAAAAGACAAAACAATTTTTATCTAATTTAATTTCTTTTTGCTCTATCCTTTGATTATAAATTTCTGATGATAACGATCCACATGCCATTCCTTTAGTTTTTAAAATAATCAACTTCCTTTTTTTGGGATTAAAATAATAAGCAGGAACATGCCCGCTGCTGGTATATTTCAGTAAATTTTTTTCATTATTTAATAAACCAATAAAAAGAGTAACAAAAGAATCCTTTTTCATAATATTCTTTAAAACAACATTTAACTGTTCAAGCAAGTTTCTTAAAAAATTTTTTTGAAAAAAAGCCTCTTCTTTGTGAATATAAGATACAATCAATAATCTCAGCATATTAATTACTGAACTCATATATAAAGCAGCTGATAATCCTTTTCCGGAAACATCCCCAATTACAATTAAATAATTATTATCATTAATTTTAATGACATCATATAAATCTCCTCCTGCTTCTTTTGACATTATGCAGTAATTACTAATTTCATATCCCTTAATTTCAGGTAATTTATCAGGAAGCATGCTTTTTTGTATATCCGATGCCAGCTTTAATTCTTTTTCTAATAATTCTTTTTCTTTTATACTCTCATATAAATAAATATTGTGTATAGAAATTGCTGCTTGACTTGATATAATATTTAATACTTCAAGATGTTCATCTGTAAAAGATCCTGCTGCAAGATTATTTTCCAGATATAGAATACCAGATAGGGAGTTTTGAAAAATAATAGGCATGCACAATACTGATTTGACCTTATTTTCCTGAATATATGCATCATTTATAAATAATCCCTTATTTAATGCATCATCTAATTTTATGATTTCTTTAGTTCTGTAAACATAATTAATTACAGCTTGTGACAGATCATTACTTTCATTTATCGGTACAGATTGTAATACTATAATATCTTTATTTTGAACGTTCGTATAAGCTTCAATAAATAATTTATTTTTTTTGTTTATAATAAATATACCCTTCTGTGCTCCGGCATTTTCGATTACAATCTTTACTAAAGCCTTTAATAAACTATCCATATTAATTTCGGATGAGATTATTTGTGTGGCTTTTAATATTGACGAAATATCAAATGATTTAATGGGAAAAAATGTAGATGGTTTATTATAAACAGGATATGAAACAGTAGATAAGGTCTTTCTTATAACATCTATATTTGTATTCTCTCCCTTTATTAAATAATTGAATAATTCTGGGTATTCTTTTTGTAATTCCTCAATTTTCGATTTTGCTCCCCATTTGATATAACAATAAAAAGCTTCTATTAAATAAGTTTGAAAAATTTTATTCATCCCATATTTATTATAAAATTTACTTGCCAGTTCATTTGCTACAGCTTCTATTAAAACATACTCATTTTCTTTAGCACATTTTATTGCTTGATCATATAATATCATTGCTTGATTAATTCTATTTTTATATTGACAATATTCTGCAGAAAGAAGAAGATAAAAATGCTTAAAATTTTGTGAACAGTGATTTGATAAAATTTCAAATTCGGCAATGTTTTTTTTAATAAATTTTAAATGTTTATTTCTTTCATTTTTATTTAAAACATTCATATTTCTTAAATATGTAAGACATATAAAAAAAATGAAAAAATAATTATGTATTGTCCCCATGTTTTCATTCATATATTCCAATCCTTCATAAGAAACATAAAGACAATTTTTATAATCATTTAAAATGAACAATAATATCAATTTTAAAGTATAATAAATTCCCAATCCACTTCTATGATTATGTTTTTTCATAATTTCAACTTCTTTTTGTTCATTAAAATATTCGCCAATCAATTTAAATTTATCATTGCATAAGTTTAATAGATTGTTAACGAATTGCCATGTTGGATAAAAAAAAGTATCGGCATCTAATTGTTTTAATCTCTTTTGAACAGTGCTGTATTTATTATAATAAAAGTTTACGCTTTCCAGATCCTTCTCAATTATTAAATATCTTATACATAAATGGTTAATAGAATAAGCAGCATATTGATTATTACCCGAGTTTAGACCATCGTTATAAGCTTCAATTAAAAGCGGTATTGAGTCTTTAATGTGCATTTTAAAATGATTTACAAGGATACTAAACATAAATTTTGAAAAGCTTTTTAAATGTTTACTGTTTGATTTTTCAAGTAATTTAAGATCCAACAAGCCAAGTTTATAACCCATTTCATAATTTTTTAATCCAACTATAAATATACTTGCTAAAGGCATGAATCCTCCAAAATAATAATTTGTAAGCCCATGCTTTAATGCAATATTCGAAACCTTTAAAACAATATATGGGTATTTATCTTTGTACATAGAAAAAAAAGGCTGTCCAATTGTTAATAATATGTTTAATATCTCATTTATTTTTCTGTCTTTTGTAACAGGTAAATCATATAGATCTGTTATATCATCTACTTTTAATTCTTTTTCCTTTTTTTTTATTAAAATATTAAATTTTATTATTTCGATCAGTATTTTTATAAAATTAATATCTTTTGTTTTCGGGAATTTATAATTCAATTCATTAATGATTTTAATCCCTAATTCTATAGCTTTATCAAATTGCATCTGAATTGAATAATAATTAATTATTATTTGATAAACTCGAACTTTATCAATAGTTTCCTTTGAATTCTTGATAACATCATCTATTATTAAATTGGCCTTTTTTATATTGTTCATAATATATTCTGTTTCTGCCCACTCTGTAAAATAATTCAAAGTAAAATTATAATCATTTATCCATGCATCATTTAATAATAAATCTTCATTGTTTGTAAAAAGACTGCTTGCCGAATTAAATGAAGCTGTTGCCTTTGCCCTTATACCAGCCTCATAATTTAATTCTCTTAATATTTTTTTTTCATCATTATTAAGTAAATCTTTACATAAATTTAATTGATATGTAATATTATAGATTAATTCCTCATCTTTCTTTTTTATATATTCATCTAATAGAAGCTTGCCAATCTGATAATGAATTTTCTTTTTATATAGATCTGATAAAGTAGAATAAACTATCTCCCTTACTCTATCATGAATAAATTTAATATAAGTCTTAGTTTTAATTAACACGCCTGAATTTATTATATTTCTTAATTTTAATAATAATTCTTGTTCATTGATATTATTCAAATTTGCCAAAAGTTTTAAATTAATCATTGTTCCTATACAGGCGGCAATTCTTAATATATTTAATACATCTGAACCAAGTGATAAAATTCTTTCTGACATTACTTCAATAACATTATCAGATATTTCGAATTTTCTAATTTTTTTTAAATCGACGGTCTGTTTATTATCAAAATTTATTACTTTTCTTTCATATAAAGATTTTAAAAATTCTTTAATGAAAAAAGGATTACCCATTGTTTTGTTTATAATTAAATTGGATAATTCCAGAATTATCTTTTTATCTGTTTTTATTATAGTTCCATTCACCAATAGAATGACATCTTCAATTGTTAAGGATTTTATATTCATATCAATTACATTAATTCTTTGTTTTATTTTTTTTATAAAAGTATTAATTTGAGATGCATCATTTTCTTTTTCTCTATAAGAACCAACAAACAAAAAATATTTTAGTTCTATATCATATAATAATTGTTCTAATAAAGACAAACTGTCACTGTCTGCCCATTGTAAATCATCAATAAAAAGTACCAGCGGATGATTTTGATCAGTGAATAGTTTAATAAAATTTGTAAAAACTATAATTAACCTATTTGTGTAATCTTTAAATGAAAGCCGTTGTATTTCCGGTTGTTTACCGATAATTAACTCTAATTCAGGAATTAGATTGATCATTAATTGCCCATTAAATCCAACAACCTTCATTATTTTATCATTCCATATTTTTAAATTCTCTGATTTTTCAGTTAATATATATTTAATTAATTCATGTAATGCCTGAGATATGCCAAAGTATGGAATGCTTTTTTTATATTGCTCAAATTTACCAGTTACAAAAAAACCCTTATTTTTTAAAACAGGTTTTTGAATTTCATTTATCAATGAAGTTTTTCCAACACCTGCTGATCCGGAAATAAAAATAATTTCTTTATTTCCTTTTAAAATCTTATCGAATGTTTCAGTTAATATTTCTATTTCCTTATTACGTCCAAAAAGTTTTTCAGGAACATGAAACTTTTCTGAAATATCAAATTTCCCTAATATAAAATTATTAATTTTATTTTTACTGGTTAATTGATTAATGCAGTTTTGTAAATCTTTTATTAATCCGGAAGAACTTTGATATCTGTCTTCTGCATTTTTTGCCATCATTTTTTTTATGATATTAGATATTACTTTAGGAATTTCATTATTTATTTTATGAGGTTCAATCGCTTCTTTTGCAATATGTTCATGAACCAATTCAATGGGATCATAAGAATAAAAAGGAAGCTTTTTAACAAGCATTTCATAAAAAGTTATTCCGAGAGAATAATAATCAGACCTGTAATCAATTGACCTGTTCATTCTTCCTGTCTGCTCCGGGGATATATATGCTAGAGTCCCTTCCAGATGATCCGGATGAATTACTTCCTGATTTTCTCTTAATAATTCAGAGGAAATACTAAAATCAATAATTTTAACTTTATTAGTTTTCAAATTTACAATTATATTGCTTGGTTTTATATCTTTATGTATTATATTATTATTATGAATTTCACCCAGAATCTTAGTAATATTTACAGAAAGTACCAAAAATAATTTTACATCAATATCGATACTCTTTATTAATTTATCTAATGAAACTCCTTCAATATCCTCCATTACAAATGCATAACTGTTTTTTACTGTTAAAAAATCATAAACTTTTATTACGCCATTAACATTTGATAAAGACCTGGCTATATCATATTCATGCTTCAGCTTATTTAATTCTTCTGTTGAGGGATATTCTTTAGACAATAATTTTATAATTACTTTTTTATTATCTTCTAATCTTACAGCTTTATAAATTGCTATATTAGAACTTATATAAAGTTCTGATATAATTTTATAATTTTTAATTTGAATCATTCGTAACCTTTAAAGTGTAATAATTTTATTATACAAGCTAAAATAAAAAACACAAAATTAAATATTATTTATAATAAAAAATTAAATATTTATTTCATCTCAAATTAATTGGACTTTTTATGAATTTTAAATTATTTTGTTGATTAAATTTATAAATATGATATAAATATAAAAAAAATTAAACTTAATAATTAATAAAAATATAAATTTTATATAAAGTACAAGAAAAATGATAGAAATAAGAAATAAATTAATTAATAAAGAATACGTCCACAAAACCAATGATGAAAATGTACTAATTTATAATATGAGAAGAGCTTTACCTGTCAAGATTGATAAGAATATTTTTAGCAATCTTATTATTCCTTCATTAGATACAGAAGGAAAAGAATTAATAAAAAAATATTATATTTTACATAATAAATATTTAGATGAGCCAATGTATTATATGATGTACAACATACCTCATATGATAGCCGTGGATTATATTAAATACTTGATTATAGATGAAAAAATAACCAAATCAGAATTAAAAATATTATCAAAATATTATAAAAAAGATAATGAAAAGAAACATTATGTTTTAATAAACAATATTACAGAAATTGATGAAATACAAATTTTAAAAGTATTAAAACGAAAAGATATTCAGATATATGATTTTGACAATAGAGAAAAAATCGCGAATATTTTTGAAAAAATTGATAATTTAGAAAAAGATGATATTTTTTTTGCAAATATGTTTGCTGACCAGGAACATTCTTTCTTCTTTGAACATTCAATAGAGCATGTCCCTGCCATGATGATCATAGAAGCTTCCAGACAATTTTTATTGGCGATCTGTCATATTTATGGCAAAATTCCTGTTTCAGGTATAACTTTTATTTTAAATACCATTCAAATTAATTTCTTAAATTATATTGAACTTAATTTTCCGATTAAAATGATAGCTAAAATAAATAAAGTTAAAAAAAGAAGAGATGGCACATGGAAACATGATATTGATGCAACAGTTTCCGTTTATCAGAATAATATTCAATGTGTCGATATTAATTATCAGGGTAGAATTATCAGCAGTGAACTATTCAGAATATTAAGAAACAATAATATCAATCATAACATAAAACCTAGATTTATACCTTCAGGGATGTATTATAAAAATGTTTCTTTAAAAGACAATATCAATAATAGAAAATATCTTTCAAAAATAATCGACATTTCAGACACCGGTTTTCAGCTTGAAGTAAATTTAAATCTTATTGAAACAAATAATAAAATTTTTGATTTTAATATTTTTTTCCAGGAACTTGGTTTTATCCAGGGGAAATGTGAATTAAAATGGTATTCAAAGG
>JAFGQB010000177.1 GCA_016935915.1 Spirochaetota bacterium | reverse complement strand
TCCGACATAATTTTCCTCCTTGACCTGGTCTTTGAAATACATTGATATGCCCAACTCTAAAAGTTCCTTTACAGGCCTGCAGTCAGGCTTGTTTATAGTGCCTTTTGTTTCTTTACTCACTGCACCGCAGCCTCCTCCGCATGCCATGTTTAAACTGCAGTCCCTGCATTGATCGATCACGGTAATATCCCTTTCCTGCCATTTTTCTATCTTTTCGTTGTCAAGCTTTACTTCAGGATAAAAAGAGCCTACAGCTTCTTCAATTTGACCGACATTCGCGGTGCAGGGATAGATCAATCCCGTATAATCAAAAGCCCATTCTGTTTTGCATGCAGGGCATGAGTCAAACAGCGGTTCAGGGAGTTTGCCGTTTTCAAATAAAAACTTCGAGACCGAAAAAGCAGGTTTATGAAATTCGAGTATTTTGGGATTTTTTTTAATTATTTCATAGAGATCTTCATACAATGATATCCTTGAATAAAGCCTGTTGTTTGACGACTGGCAGAAGTGCAGGTTGTAGTTTCTGCCGATCTGCGTTTTAAAAAGACCGTTTTTTGTCCATTTTTTATTTATGCAGAATCCTGCAAAGTCTGGAAGGTTATAAATGTTCTCTCTGTCTGCAATGAATCTTAAATTTATATTGAAGAATTCCTTTAATGATTTGTCTATACCATCCACAATCCTGTCAAATGTCAAGCTGTTGCTTTTATGGATTCTTCTTTTATTATGAACATCTTCAGTGCCGTCAAGGGTCACCTGTATCTCTCTGATTCTTCCTTTCTTTAATATTTCTATATAATCTGCCAGATGATAACCGTTTGTCACAATTGCAATGTCAACTGCGTATTTGTTTGATTTTTCTATGATATACTTCATTGTATTCATCGGGGTATCACCCATAAGCAGCGGCTCTCCGCCGAAAATCGTTATATATTTGTTCCTTCTTTTGAATTTTTTGTCAATGAAGTCAAAAAAAGCATCTATCAGTTCAAGGTTGAAGCTTTCATCTTTTAAATTGTAATCTTTCTGATAACAGTAAGGGCATTTAAAGTTGCATGTAAACCTCGGTACATAGAAAAGCTGTATCTCATCAGTTTCCCTTGAATCAATGAATTCCAGATATTTTTGCTTGAATGTTTTTGCTTCTCTTTCTGTGTCCGTCATATATCCCTTTGAAATAAGGTTGTCATTCAATTCCATACCTATATTATTGTTTTTTATATCAGAGATATCTTTTTCATCCAGAATATCCGCATTACCCGACAAAAGATTTATAATGAAATATTTACCGCTGTTTTTGATTTTAGACATTATATTGTATTTTGACAGTTCCATATTCACCTTCATTTTTAAAAATATAGGGGCTGACTTAAAAAGATTAAGTTATCTTGCAAAGTTCACAAAGCGCACAAATACAAGAAAAACCCAGCTAACTTAAAAAATTTATTTTCACTTCGTAGTTTTTTTGCGCTTAAGTCAATCCCAAATCATACAGGTATTCAAATAAAGAAAGTAAAGTGTATCTTGTTTTATTCTCTTCTTTTGTGAACTTAAATGAACCCTGAGAGAAGCTTTCAGGTCAGCCCTGTTGTTAATATCCAAGATTGTCTAATCATGACATCCTGCAGTGATTTTACTGTTTTTTGCACAACACTGTGCACTGCAGCAATTTCTGTCTTGTTCTTTTCTCAATAAAGTTTGCATACTCTTCCTCCTTGACTCCTTAAGATATTATTTATATTATCGAAAATAAATTATTTACTTCCGGTAATTGTAAAACTAGCAATCTTGATTTTCCCTTTTTCATAGGGGCAGCTTTCTTCAAGCATATTTATATTTTTAAATCCCGAACTATCGAGTATTTTTAAATATTCCTTTTTTGTTATTGTCCCTGCCCAGCATTCTGCTACAGCGGCAGGATCGTTTTTATATTGATCAGGAACTTCCTCTAACGAATAAATATCACTTATTACAAATCTTCCTTTTTTTTTAAGAATTCTGTATATTTCCCGCCATACTGATCTTTTATCATTAACATGATTTATCGTGCAGTTTGATATCACAAGATCCGCTGTTTCATTGTCAAGTTTTATCCTTTCAAGGTCTGATTTAATAAAGCATACATTCTTTGCATTGAATTTAAGGGCATTCTTTTTTGCAGTATTTATCATTTCGTCTGCAACGTCGATGCCGAATACAAAGCCTTCATCGCCCACAATATCGGCAAGTCTTAAAACATCAGTGCCTCTGCCGCTGCCCAGGTCAACACAAATCTCTCCCTTTTTTGCATTCGACAATTTTAAACTGCTCCCGCATGACAAACAGCATTCGCTTGCAGCAAGTTCTGAATATCTCTTTTCAATGAACTGTGTATCCATACAAAACTCCTATAAAAGTGCTATTAAAGTACCCATGATCATTCCGTATACAGTACTTATCCATGGGTTTGACGTTATCGGACATGCACCGGTTCTGCAGCCTATGAATTTATAATAAGCAAAACCTGCCAGACCGCCTAATATTATACCGGCAATTAATTTTATTATGACCATTTTTTTTACCTTGATTTTAAACAAATATTTTATCTCCATTATTAATTTATATTATGTTAAATGAAAATTTATTATTTTAAAGCAATTAATGTGCCATTTGAAATGAGGTTGTATAACCCTTTTTTGCTTGGTTTTAAGATTAAGCTTAACAATAAGTTAACGTGGAAGTTGTTAACTTAATATTCTTTTGCCAAAAGATTCTGCTATTTTTTTGATCTTTTGCATTATAATATAAAATTCTTCAGGTTTTATTGACTGATCGCCGTCTGACAAAGCCTCTTCCGGAGCATTGTGCACTTCTATCATCACTCCGTCAGCCCCTGCGGCAAGAGAGGCAAGGCTCATGGGTTCAACAAGTCTGGCGATACCTGTTGCATGGGACGGATCTACAATAACAGGAAGATGTGTTTTTTCCTTTAAAACAGGTACTGCCGAAATATCAAGGGTATTCCTTGTTTCAGTTTCAAAAGTTCTTATTCCTCTTTCACACAAAATAACATTCATGTTCCCGCCTGATAGAATATATTCCGCTGACAGCAAGAATTCCTTTATTGTTGTCATCATACCTCTTTTTAAAAGAACGGGCTTATTGATTTTGCCTAATTTTTTCAGTAAGCCGTAGTTCTGGCAATTCCTTGCCCCTACCTGCAGAATATCGGAATACTCTTCAACTGTTTCTATATCATCTGTATCAAGAACTTCTGTTATTACAGGGAGTTTGTATTTTTCACTTGCTTTTTTTAAAAGTTTTAAACCTGTTTTACCCATTCCCTGAAATGCATAGGGGGAACTTCTAGGTTTGAATGAACCTCCTCTTAAGATATTCCCTCCTGCCTGTTTTATTTTTTTAGCGATCTTTGTAATCTGATCTTCGGATTCAATTGAGCAGGGACCTGCAATGGTTATAAAATAGGGACTCCCAATTTTAACATTGTAATTTAGATCAATAACAGTATCCGTATCCTTGATCTCTCTTCCTGCCAGAATATATGGCATTTTGGGATTTACGCTTGAATAAAGCTGTAAAATTTCAGGTATTTTTTTTATTATCTGCTCGTTAACATTGATAACTGCAATTTTTTCTCCTTCCCTGGTCATGATCATAAATGATTTATAACCGAAGGATTCAAGTTTTTGTTTTGCTGTTATAGTTTCTTTAAGATTTGAATTACTGACTAAATGCATCATTTTCGACCTCCTTTTACACAAAGACGATGTTATTATTTCTCACAGGTTAGGTCGTAGCTTTGTTGCCGGAGGTTTTATGCCTTATA
>JAFGQB010000176.1 GCA_016935915.1 Spirochaetota bacterium | reverse complement strand
TGCATGACAGGCAGAACTATGTATATCATACCTTTCAGTATGGGACCGATCGGTTCACCTATTTCTAAGATCGGTATTGAAGTCACAGATTCACTCTATGTTGTTGTAAACATGAGAATAATGACCCGTATTGGTCAAAAAGTTCTCGATGAACTTGGGGAAAACGGAGAGTTTATTCCATGTCTCCATTCAATAGGTGCACCTCTAAAAGAAGGCGAAAAAGATGTGCCATGGCCGTGTGCTCCAATTGAAAAAAAATACATTACTCATTTTCCAGAGGAAAGAACAATATGGTCTTTCGGATCAGGATATGGAGGTAATGCACTGCTTGGTAAAAAATGCCTTGCTTTAAGAATTGCTTCTGTACAGGCAAGGGATGAAGGATGGCTTGCAGAGCATATGCTTATACTTGCTTTGACTTCACCTGAAGGTAAAACCTATTATATAGCCGGAGCTTTTCCAAGCGCCTGCGGTAAAACAAATCTTGCAATGATGGACCCAACTTTGCCAGGCTGGAAAGTCAGATGTCTTGGCGATGATATTGCATGGATGAAAATAGGCAAAGACGGAAGACTTTATGCGATGAATCCCGAATCAGGATTTTTTGGTGTTGCTCCAGGCACTTCACATATTTCAAATCCCAATGCAATGAAAACAATAGAAAAAGATACTATTTTCACTAATGTTGTTTTAACTGAAGATAATGACATCTGGTGGGAAGAGATGGGCATTGATCCGCCTAAAAAAGGTATAGACTGGGAAGGCAATGAATGGACACCTGAAAGCGGTAAAAAAGGTGCTCATCCTAATGCAAGATTTACTTCTCCTGCAGAGCAATGTCCTGTTATTGACCCTGATTGGGAAAATCCCAATGGAGTGCCTATTTCAGCTATATTGTTTGGAGGAAGAAGAGCATCCACAATCCCTCTGGTCAATGAAGCAATCAACTGGCTTCACGGAGTGTTCCTGGGTTCTGCAACAGGTTCGGAAACTACAACTGCAAACATCGGAGAAGTAGGAGTAGTCAGACGCGATCCATTTGCAATGCTTCCATTTTGCGGCTATAACATGGCTGATTACTTTACTCATTGGCTAAAAATAGGCAAAAAGCTGGGGGATAAAGTACCTAAGATTTTCTTTGTCAACTGGTTCAGGAAGGACAAGAACGGTAAATTCATCTGGCCGGGATATGGAGAAAACAGCCGTGTTTTAAAATATATTATTGAAAGAATAGAAGGAAAAGATGTAGGTAAAGAAACACCTATCGGTATTATACCAAAGGAAAAAGACATTGATATATCCGGACTTTCAATATCAAAAGAAAGTTTGGAAGAATTATTCAAAATCGATATAGATGGCTGGCAGAAAGAAATTAAATCAATAGAAGAATTTTATAATAAATTCGGCGACAGAATGCCAAAAGAGCTTTATGAAGAGCTGAAAATCTTAAAAGAAAAACTTAAATAATTTAAATAAGGATTATAATAAAGGTAATTTTTTTTAAACATTTTTTTTTATGATTACTCAATCCATAAGCATATCTTAATTCCAATTATAGATTTCCGGATAAAAAAAGAGTAAATTTTATTTTTTGAATTAAATTTATACAGAAAATATAAGAAAAATATGAATAAAAAAAATCTAAAAAACATGTTTATCAACAGAGTTTATTTAAAATGATAAAAAATTTAATAATTATCATCCAATTTTAAATAAAATCTTTGTAATCTTTGTAAATCTTGTAGTGAAATTACCTCTGTATCCTTGCAGAGCCTCCTTTTGCAAATGCTTCGACATTTTCCAAAGTTGCCATAGTAGTGTCACCTGGAGTGGTAGTTAAAAGTGCACCATGCGCCCAGCCCAATCGCAAAGATTCTTCAGGGGTTCTTCCTGTTAAAAGACCGTAAAATAGACCTGAAGCAAAACCGTCTCCCCCGCCCACTCTGTCATAAATATCAAGTTCACATGTGGGACTTACATAACTTTTACCGTCAAGCCATAATACAGCACCCCAGCTGTGTCTGTTAGTTGAATGCACTTCACGTAATGTTGTTGCAACTCCTTTGACATTGGGAAATTTTTTTGTGACTTTGCCTATCATATCAAAAAAAACCACAGGATCAAGCTTTGATGTTTTCTTTGTGACCTCAGGACCCGGAATACCCAACCCCAGCTGCAGGTCTTCTTCATTTCCTACAAGAATATCAACAAGTTCTACAATTTTACTTAATATGCCCGGTGCTCTTTCGACACTGCCGGAAGCAGCCCAGAGTTTTGCCCTGTAATTTAAATCAAAGGAAATTACGGCTCCGTACTTTTTTGCGGTTTTCATAGCTTCTATTATAAGATCAGGAATTGTGTCTGAAAGTGAAGCAAAAATACCGCCGGAATGGAACCATCTTACACCGTTTCCGAAAATTTTGTTCCAATCAAAACTGTCAAATTTCAATAAGCATGCTGCTTCATTTGCCCTGTTATAATATACCACAGGAGCACGGACACCGTAACCTCTGTCACTCCATACCTGAGCAATATTGGGTCCTCTTACTCCGTCATTCTTAAAAAACACATAATAAGGTTCAACTCCTGCTTCGCGAACTGCATTTTGTACCTTTAAACCAATCGGATAGTTTTCTACCATTGCTGTTGCAACCGCAGTCTTCATCCTGAAACAGTGGGAAAGATTCTTTGCAACATTATATTCGCCGCCCGCAACATGTACATCATAATGATTGGCAAATGCAAATGGTACGACACCCGGATCAAAACGCGTTATTAAAGCGCCTAAAGCCAATAAATCATGGCGTTTATTTTCTGTTGAAGGAATTTTTAATGCTGACATATTCAACTCCTTAAGAATTTTATTTAAAAAAATCCAAAGTAATAAAAAAAATCAAATTAATTAATTTTTTATATTATCTTTGACTTTTCTGACATTCTTGATTTATTATAAAATTATAAAAAGAAAAATTATTATATGTCAAATAAAATATAAATTTTTCTTAACATTAACAATTAATATGATATCATATGACATCATACGTGTCAAGAATAAAAGCCGTTGGCTTAAAATAAATTATTTTTACAAAAACACAAAATCAATCATTAAATTTTGATTTTGGTCTTAATATCTGTGAGATTTGTGTCTTTTGTGAAAAACTAAAAAAGGAGTCAAATATGGCAAAAATATTAATCACTCCAAGATCTTTAACACAAAAGGGTCATCCGGAACTTGAAAAATTAAAAAAAGCAGGTTATGAAGTTATATATTCCACTCCCGGAGTTCAACCTTCAGAAGAAGAGCTTTTAAAATTGCTGCCGGACTGCGTCGGCATGCTTGCAGGTGTTGAAAAGATCAGCGAAAAAGTACTTGAGTCTGCAAAAAACTTAAAAGCAATAAGCAGAAACGGAACCGGAGTTGACAGTATTGATCTGAAAGCAGCAGAAAGATTGAAAATAAAAATACTTAGAGCCGAAGGAGCAAATGCTCAAGGCGTGGCAGAGTTAGCAACCGGTTTAATGCTTGCAATGATCAGAGCAATACCTTACCACAGTGATTGGTTAAAAAACGGAGAATGGAAAAGGAAAAAAGGCATTGAAATCATAGGACGCACACTGGGTATTGTCGGATGCGGAAAAGTAGGCAGAATCATCACGAAAGGAGTCTTGGGTATGGGCATGAAAGTAATAGCCTATGATGTTTTTATAGATAAAAGCTTTAGCCCTTCAAATGATTTTAAATATGCTTCTCTTGATGAAGTAATTAAAACATCTGATGTAATAAGCCTCCACTGCCCTATGCCCGAAGACGGAAAACCTCTTATCACAAAAGAAGTTATTTCAAAAATGAAAAAGGGTGCGTATCTTATCAATACAGCACGATCGGGTTTAATTAATAATGATGATGTACTCGAAGCATTAATCAGCGGACAGATCGCAGGTTATGCAACAGATGTCTATAATGAAGAACCTCCTGTATTGAATGATCTTTTCAGGCATGAAAATGTGATTTTGACACCTCATATAGGAGGATTCACTGAAGAAAGCATTGAAAATGCAACACGAATTGCAGTTGAAAACCTGTTGAAAGAGCTGAAATAATTTTTACATATAGATATTACGGTTTAAAAACAAAAAATCTAATATATATTTTTTTGTTACAAAGGAGAAACCTTAAAAAATTATATAAAAAAATATCCATAAAACCTTTACTCTGATTTTATCACTCACCATGATATAATATAAGTGCAGCTTTCAGCGCCATTTTTGCGACAAGGCTTTGATTCGTCATGAATGGCAATGGCATTGCCTTTTATCTTTTTTGCCATGGCCGTGAGTATTCCTTTATCAAAACTGCATGGATAAGGATTTGTACATTCTGCAATTATCAAATTATAGCCTTCTATCTTTTTACATCCATAATGACCTATTCCTTCCTGCATGTTTCCTGTGTCCTTATCATACATAATTTCACCGTTTTTTTTATGGTTCAAATGATACGCAACATCAATTGTTTTTATTGCATTTTCCATCGACTCTGGAAGTATTGGGAACTCTGCATTATCAGGGATTGCAAATCCGATTTTAAATAAAATCGCATCACCGTACATCACTGCTATCATTTCAAAGACTTTAAGCCATATCTCCTGTGAATACCATTTGTCAAGATCCAAAGCTATTATTCCTGTTTCACTGTTTGTAAATCCCAAAAGATCTTTTTCCTTTGGGAGTCTTAAATTATTCAATCCAACAAGTGTCGAATAAACCGCTCTGCCGCTCACTTCGATGCCCATTTCCAATGGATGAAATTGCATATTAATCCCCTTAAATGTTCTATGAATAAATTATAATAAAATTATATGATGAAATAAAATTAATTAAAAATTTTAATTAATTTTAAATTTTTTTTGACTTTGATTTAACCAGATACAGTACAGTTAAATTATTAAAAATAGTGAAAATAACCAAATTTTTAATTTAAATAAATTAGAATTAATTCACAGAATAAAAAATTTATATTGAATTCCATCTTTAAATATAATAAAAGTTGATAATATAAGTATTAATTTTTATTTAATTCCCAATTTTTGCGGCAATTAAAAATTCTATTAAACAAGGATAAAAAGTATGAATAACATTTTTAATTCAATCGAAAAATTATTTCGATATTTTCTACCGGGATTTTTATTTGTTTTTCTGATAAAACTTTCATTTGTTAATATTGAAAAAATATTCTTTAAAAATATCGGCATTCTTGAACTCATTATCGGCATTTATGCTATCGGCATGCTGATCTTTGCTTTTTACCGCATGCTTTTAACAGTAATACTTGAACCGATCCTCTTCAAAGC
>JAFGQB010000175.1 GCA_016935915.1 Spirochaetota bacterium | reverse complement strand
TTTTTGGAGCGCGGGGTGATAAAAAATTCCGTAAATTTTCCGGAAACCTATATGCCTCTGTCAACAGCACACAGAATCATAATTGCGAACAAAAATGTTCCAAACATGATAGGTCAGATCACGGAGGTACTTGCTTCTAAAAAAATAAATATCAGCGATATGATAAACAAGCATTGCGGTGAAATAGCTTACAATATCATTGACACTGATTCAACAATCGAAGATCAGCAGGTGGAAGCATTAAGAAAAATAGATGGAGTGGTAATGGTAAGGATTGTCTGCTGATTTTTGTAATTTAAAAAAAAATTGGAGTCAAATTATTTGATTTTAAGATTTTAAAATAATTTGACTCATTTTTATTTATGATTATTCAAATAGCCAGTTTTATTCTTAATTTTTAAGCTTATATATAAAATTCCGATAAATTATTATTAGAATATTAATTTAGCAAAATAAATAAAATTATATTAATACCATGAATTAATTTTTTATATTTTAAAAAATTAATAAATTTTTATAAATTTAATAAAATAGGAAAAAAACATTGTTTACTTCAAAAAAAAAATTATAATTAACTATTAAGGAATTAATGACATGAAGAAAATACATTTCAGAAGAAAGCTGTTGATTTTTTTTCTCATTACCGAGTTTATTTTTGTTTTAAATTTTTATTTCATTATTTATCCTTTTATGGGTTTGTCATATCAGTTGATCATAAAAGGCATGGGACCTTCTTTTACATTCATGATCATCATGGTAACACTCACAGCTTTTGTATTATCGAGATTATCTAAAAATCTTGATTGTCTTGATATAAATGATATTGAAAATAATAAAATAATCATTACCAAGGCGGACAAAAGGATCAGAGCGATTTTTATTTCCATGAATATAATATTATTCCCTACATTTGTTTCTTTCGGCGGATTTATAACACTAATTGCAGACGGATTAATAAGATGGAGCACTATCAGGGCGTTGATTGTCTGCGGTATCATATTGGGCCCGTCTGTAGGTTTAATACAGTTGATATTTGTTGAATACCTGATAAAAGATGTGAAAATTTATGCTAACATTATTGAATATGAGGTAAAAAAGAGTTTTTTTAATTTCAGAAGAACATTTTTATTGATTTTTTTGCTTATAGGAAGTCTTGTTATTGTATTTATGATGATGATTTCAATAACACATATTGAAAAGATTGCAGGTATTTCAAATGTTGCGGTGAAGGTAAATCCTGATGTTCAGGTTGAGCCTGTCAACGGTTATTTTACAAAACTGCTTGAGCTTGCAAAGAATTCAACTGATGAAAAAGTTAGAGCTGAAGCAGAAAGATTGGTCAGTAACTGGAACAATGAAGCAGGTAAGTTTTTATTGTTGTCTTTTTTAAGCGCCTTCGTTGCAATGTCGCTTTTTTTATTATACACATTTATTGTGGGCTTAAATATAGCTTCACATCTTCACAGGATAATATCTAAACTGAAGAATTTAGTAAGATTGGACGGCGATTTGACACAGATGATTGTTAAGACAAGGAATGACGAAATAGGTGAAATTCAAATACTTTTTAATCAGTTCATAATAAATTTAAATAATACCTTTTATAAAATTTTTGTTACAGCCAGAAGTATTCTGGAAGAGACCAATAATAAACAGAAAAATATTGAAACTTTGATCAAATCAAATTCAGAAATATTAAAAACAAATGATGAAATGTCATTTGAGCTTTCGAATCTCTCTGCTATTTCAAATCAGACTTCAATAGTAGTTAAAAATTTTATTGATACGGTTAATTCCAATATAGAAAACATAAATGATGAATCAGCCATGATTGAAGAATCAACAGCATCTACTACGGAAATGCATGCATCAATAGAAGCTGTTTCAAAGTCAACTGAAGTGGCTTTTAAAATCAGTGAAGAATTAAAAACCTCATCCAAAAAAACATTTAATGCTATCCAGGAAATGCAGGAAATAATCAAGAAAATAAACCAGAACAGTGAGGGGATTTTTGAAATTGTATCGACAATATTAAATATTGCAGAGCAGACTGATATACTGGCAATTAATGCAAGCATTGAGGCTGCTCATGCAGGTGAGTATGGCAAGGGCTTCTCTGTAGTTGCCGATGAAATTAGAAATTTAGCGGAAAACACATCAGGCAGGACCAAAGAAATATCAGATATGCTGAATAATATAAAGGATATAATTAATCAGGCAGTAGAAAAATCAGGACACGGATCAATTGCTATTAATGATATTCAAAATAGTATTAATTCCACGATACAAATTATAAATGAAATCAACTCTGCAAGTAAAGAACAGCTTATAGGTACAACAGAAAATTTATCCGCAATCCAGCACCTTGTTAAAAGCAGTTCAAAGATAATGGAAAATCTTAATACACAAAAAAATATGAACAATGATCTTGAGAATGTTGCACAAAAGATTAATGAAGCAATGGATGTGATTGATAATATAAAAAGAAAACAGGAAGTATTTTTTAATGATTTAAGCAGTAATTTCAGTCAATTTCAGACATTTTTCTATAACATTATAAATGAATTGAATAAATTATACGGTGAATTTGAAAAACTTAAATTGATGAAACAATAATAAATCTGATTTTTTGTAAATTTATTTTAATTTATTTAAAAAATAATATATACATTTTATACTGTCAGTTTTGCTCGATTTTTTAAAAAATAATAAGGCTTAAGAATTGAAATTTAAAACTTTGGACTTTTTGTTTTTAAAGTCATTCAGCTTTTTTTTGCTTTTCTTTATATTTAAGCTGTCTTTGATTTTTTTTTATATAATCGGGGGGTATCAGGAGTTTACAATTAAATCAAATAAAATAATTTTACGATTTATAATGTCCAATGATATTTTAATAATATCTTCTGCAGTTGTTTCATTGATATCTTTAAAATTTTTGAATTACGGCAAAACATTAAATGTTCTTATGATTATTTTTTTGATATTTAATATCGCTTTCTCTGTTATTACTATCTTTTTCTCTTTATTGGTCATCAGCATAATTTGATTTTATCGATTATTTAAAAACAGGAAATAAAATGACAGAAATAAAAAATTTTTCAAATGAAATTATTAATTTAAATAATATATATGATAAGATTAAAATAAGAATTACCGAGCGTATAGATCATTTTAAAAATGTCTGGCTTAATTCAAATGATGAGGTGATATTTGCTGAACTTGTGTTCTGTATTTTAACGCCGCAGTCAAAAGCAAGGATCTGCTGGAAAGCAGTTGAAAGATTAATTGAAAAAAATTTGTTATTAAGTTCAGATCAAAAAAAGATTTCTGATACTATTAATGATGTTCGCTTTAAAAATAATAAAGCTAAATATATAATTTCTGCAAGAGAGTTATTTTATAAAAACAGGATTTGTAATATTAAAGAAATCATTAATGATTTTAATGATCCGATTACAGCTAGGGATTGGCTTGTAAATAATGTAAAAGGAATTGCATATAAAGAGGCGAGTCATTTTTTAAGGAATATTGGATTTGGAGAAAAAATCGCTATTCTTGACAGGCATATATTGAGAAATTTAAAAGTATTCGAAATTATTGAAAGTATTCCTCAATACCTGTCAAGAGAGAGATATATTGAAATTGAAAACAAACTCTTGTTGTTTGCTCACAGGATAAAAATAAAACCAGATCACCTTGATTTTGTATTATGGTATAAAGCGACTAATGATATTTTTAAATAAAAAAAGCGAAAGCGAAAGATTTTTTGCGCCAAAAATAGCGGAAAAAAACAGGTTAAAATTAATGAAAAAGAAAAATATTCCTGATTATTATTTTTTAAATAAAGAGAAATCATGGCATGAAGTCAGTGAAAAAAAATGGAATGACTGGAAATGGCAGTTAAAAAATTCAATAAACAGCGAAAGTAAATTATTGAACTTTTTTAAAGAATTGAATAGGACAGATTTAAAAAGAGTCTCAGATAAATATAAATTTTCAATAACGCCTTATTTTTTATCTTTGATTGATCATAATGATAAAAAAGATCCTTTGTACAAACAGGTCATACCTGATAAAAATGAACTGAAAAAGAGTAATAATCTCAAGCTTGATCCTTTTAATGAAAGAAAAAGCTCACCACTAAAACATGTGATTAAAAGATATACAGACAGAATTATAATAACGACTACAAATAATTGTGCATCATATTGCAGATATTGCACCAGAAAATGGATGTGGCAGGATAACTTTACATTGAACAATAAGGAAATAAAAAAAATAATTGATTATATAAAAAAAGATAAACATATAAGAGATGTTATTCTCTCTGGAGGCGAACCTTTTTTGCTACCTTCGGATATATTGGAAAATTTGATTTCAGGCATACTGGATATTTCTCATGTTGATATGATAAGAATAGGCACCAGGATTTTATCATTTTTACCTCAAAGGATTGACAGGGAATTAGTGAAAATGATTTCCGGATATAAACCTGTATGGATCATTACTCATTTTAATCATCCAAATGAAATAACTTCATTAACTGAAAAAGCCGTAGATCAATTGATCGGGGCAAAAACAGCTCTATGCAATCAGACCGTATTTTTAAAAAATATAAATGACGATTATGAAGTTTTGAAGCAGTTATTTTATAAGCTGACTTCTTTGAGGATAAAACCGTATTATCTTTTTCAATGTGATCCAGTGGAAGGTACATCGCATTTTCATGCATCGTTAAAGGCAGGGATTGAATTGATCAAATCTTTAAGAAATGATATTGACGGATTATGCATCCCTGATTATGTTCAGGACACTCCGAAGAATGGTAAGGTCAAACTTATTTAAAAAGATTAAAAAAAATATAAAATAGTGGATATATTAAAATAATAGGATATAATTGAACAATGGTAAATTTAGCAATAGATTGTATAAAAAGTTATTTTAAAATAAAATTTTTTTTAGCAGTAATTTTAATTTTTTCTGTGATGAACAATGCCGCATCAAAACAAAAAATACCCTTCATGGTTCATAAACAGGATAAAATGATTTCATTGATTTCTAAAATAATTCAAACCAAACTGCCTGATTTCATTGATATACTCTATTATGATTTTAAGATTTTAAACGGCGATCAGAAAATTGAAGAATCAATTAATAAAAATATTTGTGTAAAATTAAAATCAATGCAGAAAGATGAGGATATAAAATATAAAATCACATTTATCAATGATATTAATTTTGATGAATTAAAAATCGATGCTGATTTTATAAAAAATCAGGATGAAGAGGAGCTTGTTGCCTTTGGAAAATTTTTAAAAAAGGATGCTGTCTTATACGGATCAATTACACTGATTGACAATGCTTACAGAAAGGCATGGGATTCTGAAAAGAGAAAATTTATAAAGAAAAATGTAGCAATGATCCAGGGAAATTTTTTCAGTACAGAAAACAACCTGCCTCTTTTGAGATTTGCTTATTATTTTTTAAATGATTAATGAAAGTTTGAAAAATGGAAAAAATAAGATCGGAAATTATTGATCAAATTGATGAAAGAATTAATAAATTAAAAACTTTATATAACCTTTCGGAAAAACACACTCCTTATTATAATTTGAATGATGATATAGGGATATTAATTGTACATGGATTCGGCGATACATGTTATAAAATGAAAGATTTTGCAGACTTTTTGATATCAAATAATTATTCAGTATATAATCTTACAATTCCGCCTTTAAGTTTAATAGAAAAAGAACATGGTAATAAAGAATGGCAGGTATGGATTGATCAAATAAAAGAAGATTATCTTTTATTTAAAAAATTAGTTAAAAAGATAATCCTTGCGGGTTTTTCTACAGGTGCGACAATTGTCTTGTATTTATCACAAATACTCGATGATAATGAAAAACCTGATGGATTTATCTTATTAGCCCCTGCTATATTCATTGTAAAACCTTTTATACCTTTGACCATACAAATATTTCTTATGAAAATTTTTTCAATATTTGAACCTTATCCCCATCATTTAAATAATAAGCATTTGATATATATGGATCAAGTACAGAGAAAAAGATTTGAAAATAAAGAAAGGTCAAATGCCAAAACAATTATTGAGTTGATGAAATTTATCAAAACTGCCAGAAGAAAAATAAAAGATATAAAGCATCCTATATTAATGATACAAACTGAAAACGATATTGTTATCTCTCCTTATGGCGCAAAATGGCTTTATAAAAAGCTCAATCAAAAATGCGTTAAATTTATAAAATTATATAAATCCGGGCACCCGATTATTGTTGATATTGAAAAAGAAAAAGTATTTCAAGAGTCTTTAAATTTTATAAACAGCTTGAATTAAATTATTATCCAATCTTTTTTTTTATATTTTTGAATAATAAACCCTTTCTTTATTAAAAATTCACTAAAAATAGCGTTAATTTCAAAAATCATACCAAAAGTCATAGAAAAATATACCTTTTGTAATACTTAAAAATTGTTTTCCGGTGCTAAAATTATACCTGTTGAATAAAAAATAAATCAAAATGCTTTTGATTTAATAATTAAAAAAAATGTGAATAGTATCTATTCACTTTAGATATTTTTTCTTTAAGGAGGAAAAAATGATAAGAAAAACAATGATTTTATTGACAATTGCTTTAATAACTGTTTTATCCTGTGCTCCGGCATCCGATGAAGAAACTGTTTTAGATGGTGAACCGGTATTCGTTGAGAACTTTAAATACGGACACTATCCTACCTCATCTTATACTTCAACTTATGATACTTATATAGCCAGTGCTGCACCGGCAAATAATTACGGTGCAATTTCAAGTTTTTATATTACCAATGCTATTGGATATACCAGAGGGCTTGTTCGCTTTATTATTACTGGTTATTTTCCGGCAAATATTAATGTTAAGAAGGCTACATTAACATTATACACTGACGGTATTGGTTCTCCAATAAAAGTGAGTTTTCATGAGTTAACAAGATCATGGATTGAAACACAGGCAACATGGAATGAAGCTGAAACAGGGACACCATGGGCCACTATTGATGGCGGAGGAGATTTTGGGCCGTCTGTAGCTTCATATACTGTTTATGAATTTTCAGCATATGGTTTTGTGAGTTTTAACCTTCCAGGAAGTTTAGTTAAAAAATGGATAACAAATCCGAATGAAAATTATGGAATATTGATTAAAGTTTCAAGTGAATCCGGAGATCCGAAATTAATATCTTTTTCAAGTTCGGAAGATACAGTGTCTTACAGACCTATGCTGACTGTTTATTATACTTATTGACATATGGTTATTAATAAATTGGAACCGGTAGACTTAATCTGCCGGTCTTTTTTTAAAAATATTAAATTTATAAATTTTTTGAAAAGATTAAGCCTCTTAAATAAAATTATTATATTATTATATAAAGAGGGCTTGTTATGAAAATCAAATTTTTTATTTTATTCTTTTTATTATTTAATTTTTATATTTTTGCGGAAAATAAAGCTGATGTCTTTTATAAAGAGTCCAAAGAGGGAGGTTATGACTTTTATGTAAAAAATACTAATATCGTTCCATACTTTATAAAAATTGAGTTCACTTATATTCAAAACTTACGGTCAACTGTTGATATGCCTTTTTCAACAACAATAAAAGAAAAAACAGAAGAATTATACATATTTTCATTACGACAAATATCTGATGATCAGGGATATTCATTTAAATTTAAAATTTCATCGATAATCGGTGATCCTCTCAATGTAAAACATGATGAGAGTTATTTATACCTTTTGCCTTATGAACATGGAACAAAACACAGGGTAGATCAGGGATATAATGGTAAATCAACACATTTCGGTGAATCAACTTATGCAATAGACTTTGAGATGGACATCGGTACCAATGTTGTTGCAGCAAGAGGCGGACTCGTTGTCGATATTAAGGAAGATTCTAATATCGGAGGAGCACATAAAAGTTATGCCCAATACGGAAATTATGTAACAATTTATCATGAAGACGGGACTTTTGCCAGTTATGTACATTTAAAACAAAACGGAGTACTTGTAAATATCGGCGATAGAGTTAAAAGAGGTGATATTATAGCATTAAGCGGTAATACGGGATATTCTTCTGGACCTCATCTGCATTTCAGTGTAAATATTCCGAGAATTGATGGTACTCAAATGTCTATACCAACAAAGTTTTTGAACTATGATGGTAAAGGTGTAAGCCTTGAAGAGGGAGAATATTATTATTCCTATCATCCCGGGAAAGGGGCATTTGAAATTGTATCTGATAAAAATATTAAAGATCAGGATTATGAAAATTATTCAGCAATAATCGCTAAAACAGATAAGGTTGATTACAGATATGAAACAATTGATTCAACTATTATTTTATATATCAGAAATGGTTATAATAAAAAAGCTGATGTGGAAGTAAATCTTTCATTAAATAATATGTCATCCAATAAAGGTCAATTAATTAATATTGAATTAGATCCATTAACTGAAAAATATCTTTGTATTTTAAGGGTTAATGACAGAAAGAATCACTCCGGTTATTCTATCAGTTCAAGATATAGGATAAAAGATTAAAAAATTATTGATATAAAATAATCATTAATTTAAAAAGGGGCTTATAAAAAGCCCCAGATTTATTTTATTGTTTAATTAATTAAATGAAACAGAATAGCTGTTCATTCCAAAATCCATACCACCACTGGATGACGTTATTTCCCACCCGAGCTGTACAACACCCAGATTAACATCTCCAAACCAGCCTCTGTTTCTGATCCAGTTGCATATTGCTTTAATATCTACTGTACCGGAGTTGGTTTGACTGGTTCTCAGGAATGAATATACAGCATTTGATCCGTTGGAACCTCTGTAAACATTCCATGTGTGTCCGCCTATTGAAACATTTGTTACTTCTGCTACGGGGCTGCCGTTAGAATTATAAGAGTTTGCAATTGGACCAACTGAACCCCGCCAATTCATCCAGAGCATTATTTCATAGGCATAATTATCGCACCAAATGTCATAAGCTGTATTAAATGAGCCTGTTCCAGGCACAGTGCAATTAAAGCTGCTTGTACAACTTCCTAAAGCGCTCAATCTTCTGTTAACCTGTCTTTCACAGTTCGGATAGGATTTAATGCCGCTGGTGTTGGGGTGATTAGCCCAGACACCCCAGTTGCTGTATGAATTTGCCCAGATAGTCTGTGGTCCAGCACCGCTTCCCCAAATGTTGTTATACAATGTATAACCTCCATTACTCCACGTTCCCCATTGGTCTGAAGAAGACCAGCTTGCCTTAACAATATCTGCTGCATCAAGTGATTCTAAGTCATATGATATTGAATCCATTTTGTGTTCCTGAAATGGATTGCAATTAAACCACACTATTAGAATAATTAATGAGAGTACAGCTAAAATGATAATAGACCCTTTTTTCACTTTTTACCTCCTTTAAAAAAGAAAAATAACTTTTTATGAATCCTTTTAGGAAATTATGATAAATTTTATATTTTTAAATGTCAATGAAATAGTAAAAAGAATGTATATTATTTCTTTAAAATCTTTAAATTTTTTTTGATTATAATATTTGTAGTATTTCAAAATCGATTATATAAAGTTTTTTTGGAGAATAAAAACTTAATATATTTGATATTAAAACGGCAAAGTGATAATAAAGCTTATTTGATTGTCATTGTTAATCGCTTCAATATTACCGTTATGGGCAAGGATAATTTCTTTTACTATCGAGAGTCCTATACCGGCTCCACCCGAAGCTCTTGTTCTTGATTTATCAACTCTGTAAAATCTTTCAAATAAGAAAGGCATGTCTTCTTCAGGTATCTTTTCACAGGAATTGGTAAAAATTAATTTTATCAAACCTTTCCGTTTTGATAATGAAATATTAAAATAACCGTTATTTGGAGTGAATTTTACGGCATTTGCTAAAAGATTTATTATTACCTGACTGATTTTATCTTTATCTGCTGAAGCAGTTAACTCATGCTGTGTAAAAGAAATTGCTATATTTTTTGATTTGAATTGAGCTTCATAAATCAATAAAAGGTTATTAATAAGCTTGTTTAATTTTATTTCTGATTTATTTAATTTTAATTTTTCATGCTCATAATTTGATAAATTTGTGATATCTTTGACAAGATTATTTATTCTTAATATTTCTTCATGAAAGCTGTTTAATCTTTCAAGTGTCGGTTCCCAAACACCGTCAATTAATGCTTCAATATGTGATTGAAGTGTTGTTAAGGGAGTCTTTAGTTCATGGGAAACATTTGATGAAAGCTGCTTTCTTAATGTTTCCTGTGAATCAAGATTTAATGCGAGATTGTTAATCGAGTTGATCAGTTCCTGTACTTCTTTTATAATTGTTTTTTTTTCAATCCTTATACTGTAAAGTCCATTTGATATTTTACCTGTTGTTGTAATTACATTTCCAATGGGTATGGAGAGACTCCTTGACATAAAATATCCTATTAATACTGATATTACCAGTGTTGTAACGGTAATGACAACGATCAAGTTATTTAAAGCGTCTATGAAAAAAAATTCAGATTCAGTATAAAAAAAAGGAGCATAATATCCTATTTGAAGATTTCCGATAGCTTTTTTATCAAAATTTAAAAAATATTCCTTATTTAAAAAATTGCCTTGTAGCGAAGGGTATTTAGAATCCATTCTTGTTTTTATGTTTTCTATCATTTTTTCGCAAATCCCGCTGTTGTATTTCATTGCATCCCAGACTATTTTTCCTGTATTGTCAGTAACTTTAATAATAAGACCTTCTTCAAGCAGACTTATACCTATGTCCTGAATAGTAGAGATGTTCCATAAAGTATCTTTTTGATATTGACTGGTGATCAGGCTTACTATTTTCTGATTCCTGTCCTCCTGTTTTAGTATTGAATATTCTCTGAAATATTTTTTAAGATAAAAATTGGTTAGAAAAATAAGAATGAATATTGCAATCATCCCTGCTATTGCAAAAGAGAAAGTTAAAATTGTTTTAAGACTAAGTTTGATCATATTCTCCTTTAAAACAATAACCTGATCCGTATATTGTAAATATATATTTTGGATTTTCAGGATCAGGTTCTAATTTTTTTCTTAAATTCTTTATATGAGTGTCAATAATTCTGTCGAAACCCGTATAATCATTGCCCAATGCATGAGTTATTATCTCATCTCTGGAAAATACTTTTTGAGGATAGGAAATTAAGGTTATAAGGATTTTATATTCATCAGGTGTGAGATTTATAATTTTACCTTTCACTTTAACCTGACGTTTTATATTATCAATGACAAGTTCATCTTTATAAAAGCTGAAATAATTGCCGACAGGTTTAAATTCGTTTGAACTCCTTCTGAATATTGCATCAATACGTGCAAGAAGTTCTTTTGGACTGAATGGTTTTTCTATATAATCATCAGCTCCGATCTTAAATCCATATAGTTTATCAATTTCTTCAGTTTTGGCTGTTAATATTATAATCGGTACCCGGGATATTTTTCTTAATCTTATGCAAATCTCTTCACCTGGTATATCGGGAAGCATAAGATCCAAAATGACAAGTGAAAATTTATGAAGTCTGAATAATTCTATTGCGTCTTTTCCCGTAAGAGCGTAAAAAGCCTTATAGCCGCTTTTATTAAGATAAGAATGTATAACTTCAATAATTTTTTTTTCATCTTCTATGATCAATATTAATTTTTCATTCATATTTAGTTATTAATAAATTTTCTGTATAAATTATATGATAACTGTATTTTTTATATTATACAGCTTCAGATGAATTTATCACAGGAAATTTTCAGTTTGCCGTTTCATATCCGGCATCTTCTATTACATTTTTGATTTTATCGGTTGAAACCTTTTCATTATCATATACCAAAAGAACCTTTTTTTCTTTATATCTATTTTTACCCTTTTTAATCCGGAAAAATCATTTAATGCAATTTTTATTGATTTTCCGCTATGACTGAATTAGTTTCCATGTACTATAAGAGTTGTTTTCTCCAAATTTTCCTCCTGATATAATATTTTTATACCATAAGTGCATTTTATACAAAATTTTTTACTTTTTTTTATCCGTTTTAACAAGCCTAACAGCTTATCTGTTTGAAATGCCTATAGGCTGATAATTTTCGATTTTATTTTTAATTTCTTCATCATCGTAATTATTTATATCATTTACAATTGCCATATAACCGTGGAAATCATTTTGCCGGCTGTCAAATCCGAAATCGATCTCAGGTATAAATTCAATTAGGTTTTCATCATTTTTGAGTTCAATCCATACATTATAAATAGGTATTAACAACCTGTTATTATATTCATTTTGTGATTTGTCGAATATGGTCCATTTAGTTTTTATGCCTTTCTGAATAATGATAATATTGGGATCATAACCATTATCCGTAACTTCCGTAAAAATATATTGTACGCCGTCCTTAATATATGATTCACCCGGCTTATAATTAGAACCGGTGAAATATTCATCAGGTATAAATATTTTGCCGGTTTGAACATTTCTCTGATCCTGTGAACAGCAGCTTGATGTATTTTTTTTCTGATCGTTGCTTAATTCCGAAATTTCGATTTTTGAAATGTTATTAATATCTTCAACAATTTTTATTGTACTTGATATCATTCCCATCCAGCATGTAAAGGTGATGATCCCGGATCTGTCCGGTACAAATTCTATTAAATTGTTTCCTGGTATTAATTTTCTGCTTATATTATATTGTGATATGGTTATCGGGTTATTACAACCGTTCAATGATGAACTGTCTGCTTTTATAATCCATTTTAATGGTATATTTTTCTGAACTATTATAGGCTCGTAGCTTGAGGATGTGATTTTAGATTCAACGTACTGTATACCGGATTTTATCATTGATATATTTGCATTTTTTGTGTTTACAGATTTCAGTATATTTATCCCGCTTAAACTGAACCCTCTTCCCAGCATACTTATACCTAAGAAAATAATTAGAAAAGAGCTTACTTTAACCATTTTCATGCTGAATTTCTGTGATAAAAGCGAGCTTATTGCACTGAATCCGATCATAAGAGGTAAAGTGCCTGCACTGAATAAAAACATTGAAAAAGCACCGGAAATAAAACTTCCTGTACTTAATGCATAAAGCTGCATAGATTGAAGAGGACCACACGGCATGAGCCCATTAAGAAGTCCAATTATAAATGGTCCTTTATTGCCCGCTTTAAGTTTATATATAGGATTTGCAAGGAATTTGGGCATTCTAGGTGTAACTTTTTCCATTATGGGAAATATTCCCAGCAAATTAATACCCATTATTATCATGAAAAAACCGGCAATTATAACAATAATACCCTGAGTTTTACCGTTTAAATTAATGATCGAGCCGATTGCTCCTGCAATACCTCCGATCATTGTATAGGAAATAATTCTTCCACTGTTGTAAAGAACACCGGGAATAAATTTTTTAAAAGTTACAAATGCCGGGTCTTCGATATTTCTGATATTGATTGATTGTGATAGATTAATTCCGCCGCACATTGCCATACAGTGTATGGATGTTAAAAGACCCATAACAAAGAGCAGGCCATAACTCATAGAGTTGTTTATTTCCGGAAGATTATTGAAAATTCCTGTTTTACCAAGTAAAAGAAATAAAATAATGACTATTACTGTAATTACAATTAGCTGAATAACAGAATTAACTTTTGTTTTTTTTGCTTTAAAATGATTTGCATAAGCTTTATAACCTGATTTCTCGATGTTTTCAATTATACTCTGTTTGTCGATTTTATTTATATCATAATAAATTACAGCATTTTTGTCCGCTAAGCTGACATTTACCGATTTGATTCCTGTTAAATTTTTTATGCTGGTTTCAATTTTTATCTCACAGCTTTTACAGGTCATTCCACTGATCTTTAAGATTAGTTTTTCTTTATTATCATTTTTCCGGTCTTCCTGCATTTAATATCTCCTGTTTTAAAAAAGTTTTATAAATGATTATTATATAATGTAAAATTATGAAGATATTATGAAGATTGATAAAATAAATATCATAAAAATGTAAAAAAATAACAATAGGATAGTTAAAATGTAAATTATCGATAAAAAATTTGACTGCAGATTAAATAATTATTAATATACTATAGAGGGGTATACTATA
>JAFGQB010000174.1 GCA_016935915.1 Spirochaetota bacterium | reverse complement strand
TGGGATAGCTCATTCTGTTCAAATATTTGTCTCCCCCGCCTTCCGATTTGTCATGCCCTCTATAATCAGGTTTTAAAACCAGGAATCCGCTGTTAGCATAATAAGATGAAACAAGCTGATATGATTTAACGATTGAATATTTTTCGGGAGGTATGTGTCCGTGGTTGACAACGATAACCGGGAAACCGTTTTTTGGCATCTGTGTTTTTGGGATATTTAAAAGAGTATATAGTTTAAAACCGTCTGAATAATATGAAGCAATGTAACTTTTAAATAATTTTGTTTCAGAGGAAAGTTTTTCAATGGTTAAAATTTTATTGGAAGCATCCCTGAGACGTAAATTTTCAATCATAAGCGGATGTTCATATTTTTTAACGGTATCCTTTTTTTTATTACTACAAAAAACCATGACAAATGTCAGAAAAAATAAAAATAAAGCAATCAACAATTTATTTCTTTTCATGCTAATTATTTTATATTTTTTTTAAGAAAAAAGAATGATTATTTTTTTTTTTACTTTTTATTTAAGAATATTTTAATGTTTTAGATTAATTACCTGATTTTTACGTTTATGATTTTAAATGGAATTTTTATTTCATTTTTATTTTCCGATAAGTTTTCTGCTTTATAAATTATTATTCTTGTTGCACCTGTATTAATTGATTTAATTTTATAGTAGATATTGCCGTTGACTGATAATTCTTCCATAAGAGCTGTGATTTTATTGTTTTCTATTTCTATCTCATAAATAATATTATCTGAAGGTCCTGCTTTTATAAAAAAAAATTTATTTGTTTGTAGTTCTATATCATTGTCTTCAACTATTAAACCTTTTGTGAAGTAAATTTTATCTTTATAACTCATTAAATTTCCATCAGAGTTTTTAACAAACAATTTTAAATTATTTTCATAAAGTACATTATTTACATTAAAACTGAATGAAGGGAAAAAATAAGGATCATTATTTAAATTATTTAAATTTTTATTTATATTTAAAACTTCCTGATCATTGAAAAAGACAATAACGTCAGATGCTTTTATATGATTTAGAAAAACCGTTATTATTACATTCTGGTCAAATGAAAGCAGTGTGTTTTTATATAAAATTTTATGGATTACTTTTTGTTCGGCAGAAAGCAAAAAATTTAAGCTCAAGAAAAATATAATTATGAATTTATTAAATTTATACATCTTTTAATAATATTATAAATTCTTAAAAATTGCAAATTTAAATAATATAAAAAAATTATAAATGAGTATTTTCTATACAAATTCTTAATGCTTTTTAAGAAGTGGGTAAAATTTATACATTAATTTTTTTTATTTATTTTTTTTATGATATTAAATATATTGTATCTTATTGAAATCAAATAAGTTAAGAATATGTCTCGAATATGGCATAAAGCTTGCTATAATTTAATTAAAATTACATAATTAAGGAAATGTACATGAAAGAACATAAAACCGCAGAAGATAAAAATTTTAAAAAAAATCAAGAAGATAATGTTAAAGCAGAAAATAATGAATTAAATAAGGATAATTATGAAAACGAAAACGAAGAAATTAAAAATGAAGAATTAAATGCAAGTGTAAAAAAAGAAAAAGATGAAAAAGAAGCTAAAGAAGATAAAAAAAAGAAAGATATTGATGATTTCATCACAAAGTTAAAAAATGAAACTCAGGATGATTTAATAAAAAAATATATTAATTTAATGATAGAAAATAATAAATTAAAAGATGAGAATAAGAAAAAAGATCAAGACTTCGGTGAAATTATTGATAAATACAAAAGAACACTTGCTGAAATGGAAAATTTAAGAAAGCGAACACAAACCGATAAACAGGATTTTTTAAAATATGCAAATTTCAATATAATAAATGATTTTCTGACAATATTGGATGACTTTCAAAGAGCCATAGATTCAGCAAAAGTTGAAGAAAATCTGGATATAAAAAATTTTGTTGAAGGAATAGAGATGATTGAAAAGCAATTCATTGATCTTTTATTTAAAAAATATGGAACAAAGAAATTTGGGGATAAAGGTGAAAAATTTGATCCTCTCTTACATCAGGCATTGATGATGGAAGAGGGTGATTATAAAGACGAAACTATACTTGAAGTATTCAGGAAAGGTTATATGCTTCATGATAGGGTCGTAAGACATGCTCAAGTTAAGGTTGGTAAACCTAAAAATTAAATATATAAATAAAGGAGACATTTATGGGTAAAATAATTGGCATAGATCTAGGAACTACCAATTCCTGTGTTGCAGTTATGGAAGGCAGTGAACCTGTAGTAATACAAAACGCGGAAGGACAAAGAACTACTCCTTCAATAGTAGGTTTTACATCAAAAGGAGAGAGATTGGTTGGTCAGACGGCTAAAAACCAGATGATAACTAATCCCAAAAATACCGTATATTCTATTAAAAGATTTATGGGAAGAAAATTTGATGAAGTAAATGAAGAAATGAAATTACTACCTTATGAAGTTGTAAAAGGGCAGAATGGAGATGCAAGAGTAAAAATCGATGATAAGTTATATTCCCCGCCTGAAATAAGTGCAAATATTTTACAAAAAATGAGAGAAACTGCAGAAGCTTATTTGGGGCATAAGATCACTGAAGCTGTAGTTACTGTTCCTGCGTATTTTAACGATGCGCAGAGACAGGCGACAAAAGATGCAGGAAGAATAGCCGGTCTGGATGTCAAAAGGATCATTAATGAGCCTACAGCTGCCTGTCTTGCTTATGGTGAAGACAAAAAAAAAGAAGGCAAAATAGTAGTTTACGATCTCGGAGGTGGTACATTTGACGTTTCAATACTCGAAATTGGAGACGGAGTTTTTGAAGTAAAAGCAACGAACGGCGATACACATCTTGGCGGTGATAATTTTGATCAGAGGATTATTGACTGGCTGATTACGGAATTTAAAAAACAATCAGGTATCGATCTTTCCAAAGATCAAATGGCTCTGCAGAGATTAAAGGAAGCGTCTGAAAAAGCAAAAATAGAATTGTCAAGCAAGGCAAGCTCTGATATTAATTTGCCTTTTATAACAGCAGATCAATCAGGTCCCAAACACTTGCAGATGAACATAACAAGGGCAAAATTTGAACAATTAATAGATGATCTTTTAAAAAGAACAATAGAACCATGCAAAATTGCAATGAGGGATGCTGATTTAAAACCTGAAGATATTGATGAAGTTTTACTTGTAGGCGGTTCAACTAGAGTTCCTGCAGTTCATCAACTGGTTAAGGACTTTTTTAAGAAAGAACCAAACAAAAGCATAAATCCTGATGAGGCTGTTGCAGTAGGTGCTGCAATTCAGGGCGGTATATTAGCAGGAGATGTTAAGGACATACTGCTTCTTGATGTTACACCGCTTTCACTTGGTATTGAGACATTAGGCGGTGTAATGACTGTATTAATTGGTAAAAACACAACAATACCAAAAACAGAAAAGCAAATTTTTTCAACTGCAGCGGATAATCAGACGGCAGTCTCGATACATGTACTGCAAGGTGAAAGAAAAATGGCACAGGATAACAGATCAATCGGAAAATTTGACCTGGTAGGAATTCCACCTGCACCCAGGGGTGTACCTCAGATAGAAGTGACTTTTGATATTGATGCAAACGGTATATTGCATGTAAATGCTAAGGATCTTGGTACCGGAAAGGAACAGAAGATAAGAATCGAAGCCTCTTCGGGACTAACTGAAGCAGAGATACAAAAAATGGTTAAAGAAGCTGAACAGCATGCTTCAGATGATGCTAAAGTTAAAGATCTGGCGGATGCAAGGAATCAGGCAGACAGCATGATTTACCAGACGGAAAAGTCAATGAATGAACTTGGGAATAAATTAGGCGATGCTGATAAAGAAAATATTAAAACAGCTATAAACAATCTTAAAGAAGCATTAAGTAAAAACGACACAGAAGAAATTAAACAAAAAACAGAAGAACTACAGAAAGCATCATATAAAATAGCAGAAGAATTATATAAAACCAGTCAGGCAGGGCAGCAGGCTAATCCTGGACAGGAGCAGAATGCTAATCAGGAGGATACGGATAAAGGAAAGTCAAAGAGCAATGTTGAAGATGCTGATTATGAAGTTGTTGATGATGATGACAAGAAACAGTAAAATAAACTTATTTAATAAAATTTTAATTAATAAAGAATAAACAGTATCAACAAGGGGCTGACAGCCCCTTGTTATATTATTTTTTTTGATCTTTAAAAGCAAACTGAAATTATTTGTGTTATTTGAATTAATATGATATAAGGTCTTTCTTTTATTCGATATTTAATGACAAGGATTTTTTTGACTTTTCGGAGTTTATTATATGGCAAAACGAGATTATTATGAAGTATTGGGAGTTTCTAAATCAGCGTCAGTTGATGAGATAAAAAAGGCATATAGAAAATTAGCCATGCAATATCATCCTGATAGAAACCCCGGCAACAAAGCTGCTGAGGAAAAATTCAAAGAAGCAACGGAAGCTTATACAATACTTGCAGACAGTGAAAAAAGAAAACAGTATGATCAGTTTGGTTTTGCCGGTGTTGAAGGAATGTTTTCCGGAGGACAGAATCCTTTCAGCGGAGGCGGATTTAGCGGTTTTGAAGATATTTTCAGCGGTTTTGAAGATATTTTCAGTTCGTTTTTCGGAGGCGGGTTTGGAACTTCGGGAAGATATCAGAAGAGAGCCAGAAGAGGAAGCGACCTTTTATACAATATGGAAATTTCTTTAAATGATGCTGTTCATGGAAAAAAAGTAGATATTACATTTGACAGACTTTCAAGTTGTGAAAAATGTCATGGTTCAGGTTCGTCCTCAGGATCCGGTAGAACAGCATGTCCAAATTGTGGAGGTACAGGACAGGTAAGAAGAAGTCAAGGTTTTTTTTCAATAGCAACCACATGTTCAAGGTGTAATGGTACCGGGGAAATTATTAATAATCCCTGCACAGCATGCGGAGGCAGAGGTGTTGTTTCAAAAAAAGTGACTAAAACTATTAAAGTTCCGCCTGGGATTGACAGCGGCAAGAGAATTATTATTAGAGGCGAGGGCAATTCAGGGGAACAGGGTGCCCAGGCTGGAGATTTGCATATAAAATTTCATATAAAACCACATCCTTATTTCATAAGGGAAGAAAATGATCTTATTACAGAGATCCCGATTTCTTATACACAGGCTGTTTTAGGATCAGATATTAATATTGATACTATTGACGGGAAAACAATAAAATTAAAAATACCTGCAGGATGTGAAAACGGTAAAGTTTTAAGAGTTAAACATGAAGGTATGCCGAGACTCGAAAGTCCGACTATAAGAGGTGATTTATATATAAGGGTTTTTATTGAAATACCTAAAACATTAAGCAGAGAAGAGAGAAAGATTTTAGAAAATTTCAAGGATATTCACGGTGAAAATCAGAAACCGACGCCCACCAAGGTTTCAAATAAAAGCAGTAAGATGGAAGATTTTTTTTATAGATTTTAATTGAATATTTAAACCTTATCTTGAAAATTATCTTAAATATTATTTTTGAGCAATTATATGATTAATGAAGATTTATTGTTATCTCTTAAAAAATGGTTTTCTGTTTATACTTCTTCTTTTAAAAGCAATAAGCCTTATTATAATATGAATTTTCATTTAAAAATCAACCATACCTACAGGGTTTGCTTTGAAATTCTAAATATTGCCAAACATGCCGGATTGAATAAAGATGATATTAATCTGTCAGAAATAATAGCCCTTTTCCATGATATTGGAAGATTTGAACAGTTCATGACATACGGAACATTTATGGATGGAAGATCAGTTAATCATGCTCTTTTAGGAATAAAAGTATTGAACAATAATTACTTATTAAATAAAATACCTGCAGGAACAAGAAAAACAATTTATAAAAGTATATTCAGTCATAATAAACTTTTTTTACCTGATAATGCCGATAAAAAAGAATTGATTTTTATTAAATTGATCAGGGATGCGGACAAGCTTGATATATTGTATCAGTTTTCTGATTATTACAGCAAAAAAGAAGAAGAATCAAATCCGATAGCAGAACTTGAACTGCCGGATGGCGGTGATATTAGTGATGAAATATATGTTAACTTATTAAAACGCCAGCCGATTAAATACAGTTCTTTAAATAATCTTATTGAATTCAAATTGCTGAAATTCAGCTGGATATATGATATTAATTTTTTAAGATCATTTCAGATCATTAAAGAAAACGGATATCTTGATTCTATTTACAAAACTCTGCCGAAAACTAAAAAGATCGAGCATATTTATGAAAGGGTCAACGAGTATCTGGACAAAAAATTATCAAACCAGCCGTTAAAATTCAAATAAATTCAACCCTATATCACTATTGAATTTTCTATCAACCTTACCTTCAATCTCCGTTATAACTATTTCGCAGGTTCCGCTGACAATACCAGAACTAAAATGCCCCCCGTAATTATTGAATTTATCATCCGCGATAGTAACATGAACATGTAGGTAAACTTCATCATTCATCTGTGATATATTCCCATTCAAAGCTGTTATTTCAAAGGCACCGCTGAATTCCTTTTTAATAAATTCTTTGTTGTCAGTGTTAAATAAACCAATTACTGCATTATTGACAGCTCCTATACCTGTAATAAATCCGAGTTTGATTTGATTCTTTTTGCAGAAATTTTTTAAAGTTTCGATTATTTCCTCATTTTTATCGATTCTTAAAATATAATAATTGTTAAATTTGACATAATTCATATTTGTTCCTCGTTAAATATAATATAACTTACAAGTTTTATTTTGTCACTATTTTTGACAACGTTTTTTTTGGGCGCATAGGTTAACTGAAAATTACACGGGAAATGATATTACAAAACCAATTATTAATTGTCAAAAAATACATAATAAAATCAAAAAAGGGAAACACATTTTTCCGATAAGCATTTGCGCCAAAAAAAGCAAGGTTAGAGAAACATCCGCAGATTCAATAAATAATTAAATTATTGACTATATTGAATATAAAATTTAAACTCAATTTAAAATGCATAAAACAAAAGATGAGAGTATAAAATGAAGGATGTTTTTAAAAGCCCTCAAGAGAGTCAGGTTGAAACAAGATATCTCGTTTTGCCTGAACATGCAAATCATTACGGTACTGTGTTCGGTGGAGTGATTATGTCATGGATAGATATTGCCGCTGCAATGACAGCAGAGAGGCATTGCCAACATGAAGCAGTAACGGTCAGCATTGACGGAATTTCGTTTATTTCTCCGATAAATATCGGGGACCATGTAGTTGTAAAGGCAGGCATCAATTATGTCGGTAATACATCAATGGAAATCGGAGTCGTTGTCATAAAGGAAAATCCGAGAACAGGAGAGCAAATTAAAGCGACCTCAGCTTATCTGACTTTTGTCGGGCTTAACAGAAAAAAGAAACCTGTCCAAATCCCTAAAATTAAACCTGAAACAGAAGATGAAATAAGAAGATTCGAAAATGCAAAAATTAGGGTAAAATCGAGACGTGAATTATTTAAAAATTTAAAATAAATTAATTTTTTTCTCAGGAGTTTTAATGGATTCTATAGAAGCATTAATGAAAAGAAGGAGCATACGGAAATATAATAATAATGAGGTTTCCGAAGAATCATTGAATATTATATTAAAAAGTGCTATGTATGCCCCTTCAGCATATAATCAACAATTATGGGAGTTTGTGGTCATAAATAAAAGAGAGGTATTGGATATAATACCTGAAATATATCCATACTCAAGTATGACCAGAGAAGTGAATATTGCAATTTTAGTTTGTGGTAATTTAAATGAAAAGATTAATCAAAGTTATTGGACTCTAGACTGTTCTGCAGCCACTCAAAATATATTGATTGCTGCCACTTCTTTAGGTCTTGGATCAATCTGGCTTGGAATTTATCCGCGTGAAGATAGAATTATCGGATTAAGAAAATTATTGAAACTTCCGGAATATATTGTCCCTTTTTCTCTTGTCCCAATAGGTTTTTCAGAAGAAAAAAAAGAAGATCCCAAAAGATTTAATCCGGGTAAAATCCATTATAATGAATGGTAATTTTATAAAGGGTTTTTGCTGCATAAAAAAACAATTTAATCTTTTTTATTTATTTTTAATTTAATAATTTTAATTATAAAAATTAAAATCCAGTCGAAAATTCAAAGGATAAGGGAGTAAAATTTTGAATAAAATTATTATAATGATTTTGATTTTATCTATTACAACTTCTTTTTACAGTTATGAAGTGTTAAATTCTCAAATCGGCTATATTGTTGATCTGCCCGAGGAGTGGGAGGTTTTAGATTCGGATAATTCTTCAATGGTTACATTTACAGATCCTACTCATAATGCAACTTTTCAGATATTTTGTTTTAAAAAAGATGCATTTAATAATGCATTGGAAATTTTAAATTATATAAAAAAAATTTTTTCTGCTCAAGGTGAACATGAATTGTTTAATTATATGGATCAGGAATCAATATTTTCAGATTTAACATTTAATACTTTTAATCACAGAGTCAGAGGATATGCTGTTTTGATAAATGGGAATAATTATGATTATGCGCTGCTGTCATCAGCCGGTATGGATTATTATGAACAGTTACATGATTATTTATTATCCTGTATTAATTCTTTTTCTTCATCAAAGGAAAATAAGTTATACCCCGGTCCGGTAAGTCAATATTATTATTCATATCCGAGTAAAAAAAATACTTCAATAAAATTAAACATTAATAACAAATATGTAAATTTTAATTATGATACTAATGATATTGATGCTACAAAAGTTGTGATAGAAAGAGAAGCCAGGATATTAGCATTAACAAAGGATGAATATTATAATGCATGGGCAAGATATTACAGAATGATTTATAAGGATAATTATAACCGTTTAAAAGATTTTTCTGATTCATTAAGAGAAGTAATTAATGTCTCATCAATAAATGATTTAAAGGATTTAATATCATGGATCCAAGGTTTTACTTTTTATAGAACAAACACAATTTCAGATTTCACATCCCCGATAGAATTAATCAGTACAGGCAAGGGTGATTGTGATTCAAGAGTTATTATGTTATCAATAATTTTAAATCATCTGGGTATTGACTCTATTATATTAGTCTCAGTTAAATACAGGCATTCAATTATAGGTATTGATATAAATTATGAAGGAAAAAAGATATTATTCAATAATAAAAATTATTTGTTAGTTGAATTAACTAAAAGACTTGAAATTGGGATTTTGGAAGATAATATTTCTGATTTAAATTATTGGTTTCCGATGAAGCTAAATTAAATTGATTTATATTTTAAAGACAATTCTTCTGAGTAACAGATAAATCCATCTGAACGGATTAATTAAATAAGTTAAATAAATAAAAGGTGAGTTTTTCTTTATTTTATAAATTTGTTCCATTCGTAATTTCGTAGGGAAAAGATAATCAATGAATAATAAAGTTTTAATTATGTTTAAAATGCCTTTACCTAGAACAAAGGGTAAGAGGAATTTATATAATTTAGTATATATTATTGATCCTTTTATCAGGCTATAAAAGCATTTGTTATGTATATTTATTATAAATTGTTCTTTTTTGCCTAATTTGTTTTTTAAAAAAAGGATAATATCATTAGCATCATTAATTGATAAAAATTGTTCTGTTAACTGCAAAGAAAAATAAACATAAGGAGTTATTTTAAGAGAAACTACAGCTTCCGTAAAATAATCCCAGTCTATTTTTTTTGAAATTACTTGTTTTATATCTATCAAGCCTCTTAAGGCAAAATTATCCGTATATAATGCTCTTTTAATAGCCGCATGTAAACATAATAATATAAGCAGGTCTTCATTTGATAATTTGAAACATTGCAGATCTTTATCAAAAATTTTGTTATTCCAGAACATATCGATTTTATTTAATAAGAACAAAATATTTTCTACATATATATATTTTTTTTGAAACAAATTTGTATGAAGTTCAATTAATAACATGTTATCTTTGTTATAAAACCCGAATTCATTGTTCCAATGAAGTTGTTTTGTAATATCATTTAATTCTTTTTTTGAAAGACTGTTTTTGGGGCTGATTTTGATATAATAATAATTTAATTCATTTAAAATTTCTGAAGCTGATAATAAATCTTTTTCTTTTATTAATATGTCTAAATCCCCGAAATCTCTGTAGCCTTTATAAGTAATAGCTAATCCTTTCAGGAGTATGAAATCAATATTTTCATCCAGGAATTTTTGTTTAATTGAATTTAATTCATTCAGGTAGATTTTTTTATTGATATCATATTCAATTAAGGATTTTTTAATATATTTTTTAATATGATCCTGCTTAATTTTTGAAATATATGAAGAAAGAATATGAGAAAAGAGTATTCTGATTTTATTTTTTGTAATAGCTACATTTATATATTTCCAATTTAAATCATCTTTTTCAAGATAATCTATTATTTTATTACTATTATTATTTATTAATGATAAAATAAAATCATCTTCTTTGTTTTTTAATATTATATTTTGACTCATATTAATTAAATTTGTATAATCCAACAATTAAATATCTTAATAATAATTAAGATTTAGTTATAAGTCAATAGATTAATAAGCAAATGAAAAATATAATTACTGATTGGCTGGATTTATATTCCAAAAAAATAAAACCTGAAACAATTATTGAGCTGCCTGTTTTATCAGGGAGTATGATGCCGTATTTAGTACCGGGGAAAAAAATTTACATTAAATCCTATAATGATGAAAAAATTTATATCGGTGACATAGTCGTTTTTAAGAAAAATAATAAATTAAATGCTCACAGGGTTTTATTTAAATTAAAATTTAAAAAATGTATTCTGATTTATGAAAAAGGAGATGTTAATCCAACAGGTACATGGATTAAAAATACGGATATTGTAGGCATAGTGTTTTTTTCGGTAAATTCAGATGATAAAAAGTTAAATTTCAGAAATATTAAAATGTTATTATTTTCAAAATTTATTGTATTTAAGCAGTATATTAAAATTTTGTTACATTATATAAAAAAGATTATAAAAAAAACTATAAATCATTAAATTATAAATTTTTTATATTAATAATTTATGAACTTTTAAAAGTCAATTTCATTTTTATATTTTGAACAATAATAATAAAAACACAACTTTTTTGTTGACTTTTTATGGTTCATATTTTATAATTTTTACAATTAAAAAATATATTATTTAGAAATTTCATTCATTTCATAAAATAATTATTTCGGTTTGCTGGAATATGGTTGAACAGATAAAAAAAAGGATTCCTCATAAATCAATAAAAATAGGTTATCTTCTTCACAATATGCTTCAAGCAGTCAGCATGGAGTATTTTAACGGAATTTATCAGGCTGCATACGATAATAATATCAATCTTATTATTGAAGGTATCGGCGGGCATTTAAAAAATCGTAATGAACATCATTATGATATAAATTTTTCAATGCTGAACATTCTTGATAGAAGTTTTTTTGACGGTATTATAGTCTGGGGATCAGCTCTTAATTCTATTTTTTTTGATAATAATGATGCATTATTAAATTTTCTCGAGAAATTCAAATCAATTCCCATTGTAAATATTGGTTTGAAATTATTTAATAATCCAACGGTAATGACGGATAATATTGAAGGAATTAAAAAAGTTTTAAAGCATTTGATTGAAGACCATGGATATAAGAATATTGCTTTTTTAAAAGGTCCTGAAAATCATATCAGCGACATACAGAGATATGATACATATTTGAAGACCCTAGAACAATACGGTTTACCGATTAATAAAAAATTAATTTCACCGCCATGTCTTTATATAATTGATCAAATTCATTCATCTTCAAATTATTTTATTGAAAAAATAAAAAATAAAGAATTGATTCCCGGTAAGAATATTGATGTGATTGTAGCATCAAATGATCATTTTGCAATCGAATTATTAAATCAATTAAAAAATGCAGGGATAAAAGTCCCTGATGATATAGCAGTTACAGGTTTTGATGATATTAATGAAAGTCAATTAATTGAACCAAATCTTACAACAATCAACTCAAATTTATTTCAAATAGGCTATAAAGCAATGGAAATATTGATTGATTGGATTAATAATAGAGAAATTAATAAAAGTGAAATATATATGCCATCAGAATTGATTGTTCGAAGATCCTGCGGATGTAATGAACAGTCATTGATCAAAGAAAAGAAAATTGATTCTTCTTATATAATAAACAATGAAAAGAGTTTTAAAAATTTTATAAATAGTACATTTAGGGAATTAATAAATGAAAAGCTTAATAATTTGAACCAAAAGCAGTTAAAAGAATCAAATACAAATTTAATTTATAAACTTTTCGATAATTTTATTTCAGATATAACTCGGGTTTCAGATAATCAGTTTATATCATGGCT